>JAJPYV010000365.1 GCA_021204735.1 Prevotella sp. | reverse complement strand
CAATCTTGCGGTGGTCACGTTTCTTAGCCTCCTCAAGCATTACAAGATACTCGTCAAGCATCTTTTTCTTCGGGAACGTGATACCATAGATACGAGTCATCTGTTCACGCTTGGCATCACCACGCCAGAAAGCACCGGCAACACTTGTAATCTTGATAGCCTTGATAGCACCCGTACTGACGATATGCGGACCCTTGCAAAGATCAGTGAAATTACCCTGTGTATAAGTAGTAATCTCACCATCCTCAAGATCCTGCTCAATATGCTCACACTTATATTCCTGGCCATCAGCCTTGAATTCAGCCAGAGCATCTTTTTTTGATATTTCCTTTCTGACAACCGGTTCATCCTTAGAAGCCAGTTCCTTCATTTTCTGTTCGATTTTCTCAAAGTCACCTTCCTTGATGACATCACCTTCTTTCGGCATTACATCGTAGAAAAAACCATTTTCAACGGCAGGACCAAAGCCAAACTGAATACCAGGATAAAGTTCTTTAAGAGCCTCTGCCAACAGGTGGGCAGATGTATGCCAGAAAGAATGTTTGCCCTCCTCGTCTTCCCATTTGTAAAGTGCTATTTTTGCATCCACATTAATAGGACGGTTAAGTTCCACTGTCTCACCATTCACGCCACAAGACAAAACATTGCGCGCCAAAGCCGGTGAAATACTCTCTGCTATTTGAAGTCCTGTTACGCCATTCTCGTATTCGCGTACAGAACCATCAGGAAATGTTATATTTATCATAGCTCCGTTGTTTTTTCACAATTGTTTTGCAAAATTACAGTTTTCTTTGCTAAATAAAAAAGAAATCAAGGAATTTCTTACTTTCTGTACAAAGGCACAAATATTTAACTATGCATACACTTTTGATTTTTATAATTATTTTCTTATCTTTGCAGAATAATATGCCTAAAATGGTTTGGGAAGCAATCCTAAAAAGTTTTTTGATACACATATTAGAAACAGAATAAAGAACAAAAACGATGAGAGTATGAAAAAATATGTCATTATATTGCTCACCTTCTTACTTGCTCTACCTGCCGGTATATCAGCCGACAAATATAAGAAGATGTGGATTAACGTAAACGATGCCGCAGAAAAAGACCTACCGAGAACACAGATGGAATGTCTGCAACAGATTATCGACAAAGCAACAGCAGAAGCATCATACGGTAACCTGCTCAAGGCAGAAACACAAATGCTGAGCATACTCTCAACCGTTTCACCAGACTCGTTGCAGCCACGCATAGAACAGTTAGAGGAAGATGTTGATGAATATGAAACGACAGACCCAGCAATGGCAGCCGTTCTGAATACCGTATTAGGAAGAATATACACCGACAATCAATCACTCGCAAGTAACGCCAAGGACAAGGCAGCAGAATTTTTCAAGAAAGCAATGTCAGATCCAGGGATGCTCGCCAAAAAGAAAGCTCTCAAATACGAACCTTTTGTTGTTAAGGGAAAAGACAGCAGATATTTCAGTAACGATTTGTTAAGTCTTTTAGGACAAGAAGCAGAAGATTACGAGACGATGAACAGTTATTACAATACCACGACCAATCGTCCCGCAGCCATGTTCTCAGCGTTGTGGATGCTGCAAAAACGAAACGAGAATAATTATTACTCATTTCCATACTCATTAGGAAGGTCAGGTTATCTTGTTGCCCTCGACTCACTTATTAATATTTACAAAGACCTGAAAGCATGTGGAGATGTAGCCGTAGAACGTTACGACTATATGAGTAAATGCAGTGGCGTAACCATTGAAAATCGTGTTGCATATATCAACTATGCCGTCAGTCAGTGGAAAGATTGGAAGTCAACAAACATTCTGCGCAATGAGTTAAAACAGATAACCCGTCCTTACCTGACGGCAAAAATGGAAAACAAAGTGAATTTTTCAGGTACTCCAGCAATGCTAAAACTTGAGGTGAGGAATATCGAAGAAGTGAAAGTTACGGTAACAAGACTGTCAGTAGACGGAGACACAGAACTGAATCCAGATAACGACAACGACTACAAGACACTGAAAAGAATGGCCAATGAGCTTGCGGTTACGACCAATACAAAACAGTATATTGGACAGCCCGATTATCGCACATTTGAAGATTCCATACAGCTCGGTACACTTCCCATTGGTGTTTATCTTGTAGAAGTAACAGCAAACAATTACAGTACCAAACCTGTTAGAAATCTATTGCTCAACACCAAACCCGTAAGGAGTCTTTTATACGTTACCGATATTTATGTCCTCCACCAGCAATTGCCAGGCAATGAAACACGTATAGCCGTGGTGAATGCCATCACAGGGCAACCGATTCCAGGTGCAACAGTCAACATGAAACTCAATTCAGGCAAGTCAGAGACTATAACCTGCGATGAAAAAGGCGAATACGTGTACAATTTTGGCAGTTCTGCAATCAGCAGTATGCGTGCATACACCACAACCGACAAGGCAGCACCATATACATACGCATGGAACAGTTTCAATTATTATGAGAACAAGACCGACAAAAACGTGCTGAATCTGTTTACCGACAGGAAAATTTACCGTCCAGGTCAGACCATTCATGTGGCAGCTATACTACTTAACAATATGAAAGGGATAGACACAAAGGCAGTAGCAGACAAGGAGTTCACTCTTTCGTTGAAAAATGCCAATGGCAAGGTAATAAAAGAACAAACAGTTACCACCGACAGTTATGGTACGGCATCCACCGATTTCGAATTACCATCAAGCGGTTTGACAGGTACATATTCAGTAGTAGCAGGCAGAGGTATCAACGGCAGTACATATATAAAAGTAGAAGAATACAAACGGCCCACATTCCAAGTAGAGTTTCCAGAGATAAACAGTAAGTATCAAATCGGAGACACGTTAGTGGTTACCGCCCATGCGACCACCTATTCAGGAGTGCCAGTACAAGGAGCTAAAGTAAAATATACAGTAAAGCGTACACAACCACTATGGTGGCGGTTGTCAACATCAACAACCCAATCAGGAGTAGACATCCTGACAAGTGGAGAGACGATTACCGACAGTGAAGGAGCATTTCAGATTGAGATGCCTATGGTACTTCCAGAGGGGAGCAATACCGTGAGCCCAATAAAATCAAGCGTGCGGGCTACACGCATCTATACTATAACCGCATCAGCAGACGTAACAGACCAAGGAGGAGAGACACGTAGCGGAGATTTAGCCCTCACCCTTGCCAACAAGCCTACGGCATTCTCATGTGATATTCCAAGCAAAGTTTTGAGAGACAGTCTAAAAAGTGTAAAATTCATATTCAAGAACGCCATGGGAGCAGACATTGACGGAACAGTAAGATACTACATCGACAATTCATTCAATGCCTTCAATGCAAAGACAAATGCCCCAACAGAGATAGAGTGGAACACCCCTACCCTACAGTCGGGCAAACATACCCTAATGGCATATTGCGAGGGAGACACATTAAGAAAAGAATTTGTTATTTTCGGTATAAACGACAGTAAGCCATGCGTAGAAACACACGACTGGTTTTACCTTTCCGACACCATGTTCCCACGTGACGGCAGTCCTGTATATGTCCAAGTAGGTTCATCAGACACCAACGTACACGTATTCTACACCGCCATGTCGGGCAATGAAGTGATTGAGAGCGGAACACTCAACATCAGTAATGAGATAAAGATACAACGACTGACGTATGACGAGAAATACGGTTCAGGACTTCTTTTCAATGTTGCATGGGTAAAAGACGGCAAGATGTACACCAACAACTTCAAGATAGAACGCCCATTGCCAGACAAGACACTGAATTTAGAATGGTCAACATTCAGAGACCGTCTGACACCAGGGCAGACGGAAGAATGGACACTAACCATTACCAAACCAGACGGAATGCCAGCAGATGCCCAACTGCTTGCAACATTATACGATGCCTCCCTTGATGCGATAATGCCATTCAACTGGACATTCACCGACAATATTTTGCAGACCCTGCCATCATCAGTTTGGAAAAATCTTGTTTACGGGAAATTAGCAATGAATTTCTCCACACAGCCACGACTGCTCAATGTAGAACAGTTGGTTTTCAACAAGATGGATATAGGCAGTCTGACAAAAGTTTCTTACGGAACTTCGCCATTGAAAATGACACGCATGAAGAACATGAATGTAATTACAGAAACAGCCGACATGGTTGCAGAAGCACCTGCGGCAGTTGAATTACTGTCAACAGACGTCAAGAGTTTTTCAGATGCGGGAGACACATCTTCCTCCACAACGCAAGTACAGCTCCGTGAGAACCTCAACGAAACAGCATTCTTCTATCCAGCCTTACAAACCGATGAAAAAGGCAATGTAAGTATGAAATTCACCCTGCCAGAAAGTTTGACATCATGGCGTTTCATGGGAATTGCCCACGACTATGAGATGAACCACGGTCAACTCACAGCAGAGGCAGTTGCACGCAAGGAAGTGATGGTACAGCCAAATATGCCACGATTTATAAGAACAGGCGACAAGGCAGCAATCGCCACAAAACTCATCAACACATCAGAAAAACATGTTGACGGTAAGGTTACAATGCAGTTAACCGACCCAGAGAGCGACAAGGTGGTTTATGAGCAAACAAAAAACTTTACGGTAAAAGCCAACCAAACAACGAGCGTGACATTTGACTATACAGCAACAGGCGAGTACACACTACTCGTATGCAAGATTTTCGCAAGCGGGAAGGACTTTAACGACGGTGAGCAACATTACCTGCCAATACTTCCAAACACGGAAACAGTTACCAATACAATACCGTTCACACAACACGAACAAGGAATAAAGACAGTTGACATATCCAAGCTATTCCCATCAGAAAGCAAGAATGGCAGACTGACAGTGGAATACACCAACAACCCATCATGGCTAATGGTTCAAGCACTGCCATATATCGGAAATGCGAAAGACGACAACGCAATCAGTCTTGCGGCAGCATACTATGCCAACAGCATTGGCTCATACATCATAAAACAGTCACCACGCATAAAAGAAGTATTTGATTTGTGGAAAAACGAAGATGGGCAAGAGAGCCTGATGAGCAGTTTGGAGAAGAACCAAGAACTAAAATCCATGGTATTGGAAGAAACGCCATGGCTCGCAGAGGCAGTAGGAGAATCCGACCAAAAGCAGCGCATAGCCAATTTCTTTGACGAGACAACACTTAGCGACAACCTAAGTAACACATTAGAAAAGTTGCGCAAGTTGCAAGACAATAACGACGGTTCTTTCCGTTGGTGGCAAGGTTCACCAAAAGGTTCACCACAGATTACCGTTACCATTCTCGAACTGCTGTCACGTCTCAACAGTATGACAGGCACGCAGAGTGAGACATCAGACATGATGAGCAAAGCGAAAGAATACCTTGAAAAACGCATTGTTGAAGATGCAGAGAAGGCAAAGAAAATGGACAAGGAAGGCACACCATATTATGCAAACTATGATTACTTGCTGCACTTTATTTACTGTTATGCATTGAATCATGAAAAGCCATCAGAGGAAGTATCAAGAAGTGGCGATTACCTAATTGACAAATACATGGAGAATGGCGACGGACATAAATTCTATGACATGGCACTTCTTGCTGTCTGCTATGCACAACAAGCAAATAAAAATGATGCGACAAACATGCTCAGAAGTCTTGAGGAATACACCGTCGCTACAGAGGAGATGGGGCGTTACTACGATTCACCGCTTGCCACATACAATTGGTTTGATTACAAGATACCTACCCAAGTAGCAGCTATTGAAGCAATGACGTTAGTTGACCCAGAGGGATATGCCCAGACCATTGAAGAAATGAAGCAGTGGTTGCTGCAACAAAAGAGAGTGCAAGGTTGGGACACGCCAGTAAACAGTGTGAATGCAATTTTCGCATTTCTGAACGGCAACATGTCAATTCTCGAAGAACAAGAGAATACAGTAATTTCTGTTGACGGCAAGAAACTCGACCTGCCGGCAGCAACAGCAGGATTAGGATATGTGAAAACCACGATGGCAACCGACAAGGCGAAGACAATCACAGCAAACAAGACATCAACGGGAACTTCGTGGGGCGCAATATATGTGCAGACCACACAGAACACAGCAGCAATAACCAATAGTTCATCAGGATTCACAGTAACACGTGAGATACTGACCGCCGACGGTACACCAGCAGAAACGTTGAAAGTGGGCGATAAGATAAAGATACGCATAACCATAAAAGCAGACCGAGATTACGATTTCGTGCAAGTGAATGACAAGCGAGCAGCATGCATAGAACCCGTAGAACAGTTGAGCGGTTATCACAACGGTTACTACCGCACACCAAAAGACTGTTCCGTAAACTATTATTTCGACAGCATGACAAAGGGAACACACATCATAGAGAGCGAATACTATGTTGACAGGAGCGGACAATACGAGACCGGCACCTGTACTGTTCAGTGTGCCTACTCACCCGAATATTCCGCTATTGCGCCATCACAAGTGGTGAAAGTAGAATAAAGAGCCCCCTAAATCCCCCATTAGGGGGGGGGACTTACAGAGAAACATAAAGAACTGTATTCAAAGAACAACACCAATATTTATCTTATGAAAAAACATAAAAATACCAAGCTGTCTTGCAAATTCCCCCTAATGGGGGGATTTAGGGGGGCTTGGAGTTTGTCATTTTCCCTTTTCTTTCTCCTTTTCTCTATGGATATCTTTGCTCAGCGTATTTCTGCCGAGCATGATACATACGATTTCGGAAGCATAATGTATGAGGTACCCGCCGTAGCAAAGTTCGAACTTACCAACAAAGGCAATGATCTGATTATAGAGAAAGTCAGGACAAATTGTGGTTGTACCACCGTCAACTACCCGAAGAACACCATATTGAAAGGAGATAAGTTTACTATCGAGGTAGAATATGATGCCCGCCAACTTGGACATTTCGAAAAAGAGGTAGCCATTTACGGTAACGATTCCGACACACCATATAGTTTAAAGATACGAGGAGTGGTGGTAGATGAAGTAGTTGATTATGCAGGACAATATGAGTTCACAGTAGGAGATGTGCGCACCGACAAAAACAACATCGAGTTTGACAATGTCAACAACGGAGATATGCCTATACAACGGTTGCATATCTATAACAGTAGTGGAGAGGCAGTGAGTCCTGTTCTGATGCACCTGCCCAATTATCTGACAGCAACAATGTCGCCAACGACCATTGCCCCAGGGCGTTCAGGCGTGGCAACAATAACATTAAATTCCTTAAAATTGCGTGATTACGGACTTACCAAATCGTCAATTTATCTTGGGATGTTCCCAGGAGACAAGGTAAGTGCCAACAAGGAAATTTCTGTATCAGCAGTATTGATACCAGGATTTGGCAACATGTCAGAAACACAGAAAGCAAATGCCCCATCGATAGACCTGTCATCTGCCGAATTAGACTTAGGCAGTTTTGGAGACAAGTCAGACAAGAGCGGAACGATTACCATAAAGAATCAAGGCAGGACAACACTTGACATCCGTTCGATGCAGATGTTCACCCCAGGTCTTAAAGTAAAATTAAACAAAACGAAACTCGCCCCAGGTGAGTCTGCGAAACTAAAAATAACCGCATACAAAAAACTGTTGAAAGAAGCGCGAAGTAAACCACGTGTACTGATGATAACCAATGACCCCGACAATGCGAAAGTCATTATACCAGTAAATGTGGAATAAAAAATATAACAATGGAACATCCAGAAAACAACGAAGAATATAAAGGATTAGTGGTAAACTCCGGTGTAGACCAGCCAGCGAAAGTAAACCCATATCTCAAGAAAGGGACATTCAGGCGGCATGACTTATCTGTTGCAGAGATGGTAGATGGAATAATAAAAGGAAATGTCACAGTTCTCGGTAAGGCAGTTACCCTAATTGAAAGTGTCAATCCCGACCATCAACAGAAGGCACAAGAAGTGATTGAGAAATGCCTGCCATACAGTGGGAAATCCATCCGAATAGGCATCAGTGGAGTACCCGGTGCCGGAAAGAGTACATCCATAGACGAGTTTGGCATCCACGTACTTGACCGCACAGGAGGAAAATTAGCAGTCCTTGCCATAGACCCCAGTTCAGAGCGTTCAAAGGGAAGTATTCTTGGAGACAAGACGAGGATGGAAAAGCTCGCCCTTCGCCGGGAATCCTTCATACGTCCCAGTCCAACAGCCGGTTCATTAGGCGGAGTGGCACGCAAGACAAGAGAGACAATAATACTGTGTGAGGCAGCAGGTTACGACAAGATATTCGTAGAAACTGTAGGAGTAGGACAAAGCGAGACAGCCTGTCATTCCATGGTAGACTTTTTCCTTCTAATACAGTTGGCAGGAACAGGCGATGAGTTGCAGGGAATAAAGCGAGGAATAATGGAAATTGCAGATGGAATTGTGATAAACAAGTGTGACGGCAATAATGTTGACAAATGCCATCTTGCAGCAACCAGTTTCCGCAATGCCCTTCATTTCTTCCCACCCTCAGAGAGCGGATGGATGCCAAAAGTTTTATGTTACAGTGGTTTCTATGGTTATGGAATAAAAGAAGTGTGGGACATGATATACGAGTATATGGAGTTCGTGAAGAGCAACGGTTATTTTGAATACCGAAGAAACGAGCAATCGAAATACTGGATGTATGAGACGATAAACGAACAGTTGCGTAGCAATTTCTACAACAACCCCCTTATATCAGGGCGATTGAAAAATGCAGAACACAGCGTCTTGGCAGGAGAAAAAACCAGTTTTGCCGCCGCAAAAGATCTACTCGACATCTACTACAAAGCCCCCTAAATTCCCCATTAGGGGGACTTTGCAGATAGGCTTGAGATAAAATTGAGAATTAATTATTAAAAATCTAATCTCCTTACTCTCCCCCTAATGGGGGAGCGGGGAAGGGGCTTAACTTTAACTTGTGAACATTGAGATTGACAACGGCAGTGGTTTTTGCTTTGGAGTAACGACAGCAATACGAAAAGCAGAAGAGGAATTAGCAGTAAGTAAAACCCTATACTGCTTAGGCGACATCGTGCACAACGGAATGGAGTGTGAGCGGCTTCGCAATATGGGACTGATAACCATCAACCACGATGATTTAGAAAAGTTGCATGACGTGAAAGTACTTTTGCGTGCACATGGAGAGCCGCCACATACATACGAGATAGCAAAGCGCAACAACATAGAGATTATAGACGCCACCTGTCCTGTGGTGCTTCGTTTGCAACGCCGCATAAAACAGAAATACATTTCAAACAAAGACGCACAGATAGTGATTTTCGGGAAACCAGGACATGCAGAAGTATTGGGATTAGTTGGACAGACAGGCAGTCGTGCCATAGTAATAGCAGGAATAGAAGATGCAAAATCATTAGATTTCACACGTGATATCTTCCTTTATTCACAGACGACAAAATCGTTGGACGAGTTTCACCGCATAATCGACTACATCTCCGAACACATCTCACCAGAAGCCACATTCAAGAGTTTTGATACCATTTGCCGACAAGTGGCAAACCGCATGCCCAATATCTGTTCCTTTGCAAAGCGACATGACCTGATACTTTTCGTATGTGGCCATAAGAGCAGCAACGGGAAAGTACTTTTCGCTGAGTGTAAAGAAGTGAACCCCAACAGTTATCTTATCGAAGGACCAGACGAGATTGACCCTTCGTGGCTCAAAGATATAAGATCAATAGGTATCTGCGGTGCCACAAGTACCCCGAAATGGCTTATGGAGCAATGCAGGGACAGAATAATTGAAAGTCATACCGCTTCGCGGAGTTTAAAGTGAAAAGTGAAAAGTTGAAAATTCAATTTTGTATAGGAAATATAACTTGAAAGTTTTTCCACAGAAACCATATTGCTTGAAAAGTTGTTTTATGGAGATTAACTGCCAACAATTTGACCAAATTAACTTTTTATTGCCTGATAATATTTTTCCAATAGCCAAGCCTTCTGTTCAGGTATTGTCATATTGCTGTTGTCAAGTTCAATGGCATCATCAGCTTTGCGAAGAGGCGACGTTTCACGATGAGAGTCGATATAGTCACGTTCCTGCACATTTTTCAGAATATCATTGAAGTCAGCTTCCATACCCTTATTTATCAGTTCATCGAAACGCCTTTGAGCACGGACTTCTGCAGAAGCAGTAACAAAGATTTTCAGTTCCGCATTAGGGAACACCACAGTACCGATATCACGACCATCCATTACGATACCCTTTTCTACGCCCATACGCTGTTGCTGCGCCACGAGAGCCTCCCTTACAAAAGGAACGGTAGCAATAGGACTTACATGCGAAGACACCTCCATGCTGCGTATTTCCTTTTCCACCAGTTCACCATTTAGGTAAGTATCAGGACGCCCCGTCTCAACATTGAACTTAAACGAAATATTAATTTCACCCATTCGTTCTCTCAATTCATCAGTTTTTATACTACCGTCGGCATTGAACATACCATTGCGGAGAGCGAAAAGAGTAACCGAGCGATACATCGCACCAGTGTCAACATAAATATACCCCACTTCACGAGCAAGATCCTTTGCCATAGTACTCTTGCCACACGAAGAAAAACCATCAATAGCTATCGTTATTTTTTTCATACTAATTATTTTCAATGTAAAAGAAATTGTAAGGATAAGACATTTTAGAAGTTGTAAGAAACATTTACCGATAGAGAATTGGAAGAAACGTGATATTTAGCATACGCAACCTGCAATTTGAAACGCTCCAACTGCAAACCAGCACCAAACGAGAATGCAGCACCATGACTGCTTTTCTCATCATCATTATTAGTGATAGCCATTTCGTTAGCATGCCTGAAATTATATCCCCCAGCAATATAAATCTGTTGTGTGATTAAAATATCAACACCCAATATAAAATGATTGATAAACTTGTAATCCCAATGATTAAGATCATCCATTGTAATAGATACCCTGAAAGGCAGAACCCCAAACCGTTTACTTACGCCAGCCTGCACATCAATAGGCATCTTCAAATATTCATCATCAAACTTATCAACCTCACCACCAAGGTTTTTCGCCACAAGAGACACAGACCATTCATGTTCAGGGTCATAATAATTAAGTCCAAGGTCAACGCCCACAGCAATTGAGCTATAACTACCAATATAAGAAGTAATAAACTTAGCCGTTATACCACCCACCAACCGATCAGTAAGAAGATAACTGAACGCGCCACTGATAGCAATATCTCTTGCAGAGAAATCACCCGTCTGGACATTATTCTCATCCACCTCTTTCATACTGCCATAATCCATGTATTGCGCCATTACAGCCCACGAAGCCTTCTCTTTAACAATCCTGTTGAACGCCGCACTTGCCGTTGTAACACCCTCCATATAAGTCATGAAATTAAGGTTCAAACTCTTGTCGCTCACAGTGGCAAGAAGAGCAGGATTATGAAAAATCAGTGAAGGGTCGTCTTCAATCAACGTTATATTATATCCCCCCAAGGCAGCAACATGAGCACTCACAGGCAGGCGCAAAAAATTGTAGCCAGTTTGACTATCCTGTGCTTTTGTTAATGCAGGAATTAGAAAAAGCAGTAGAAATAATATATTTTTTTTCATCTATTATGTCATTTTCACAGCAAAACTATACCTTTTTCAAAATATCTGCATTATTTTTGTAAGGTATTTACACACTGTCTTTGCAAGATGTGGGATAATATTCACAAATTTATTCTTATAACGCAAAAAAAATAAAATTAGTGTGTACCATATAATAATACGGTTTTTTGACAACAAAAAGTGGACGAGAAAAAATCATATAACGCCGATTTGGAGCAAAAGCGCATTAGTAGTTTCTTATTAGGCCTTGTCGTGGTACTTGCCGTTTTCATAGTGCTGATTGAGTTAAACACACAGAGCGATGAGATAGAGACAAACAGCAACCTACTTGACGACCTATCGCAGGACATTGAAATGATACCCGTGTTGCAGCGAGACATGATTCCAGCAGAGACGACAGCACCCTCTACATTGATCGACAAAATAAATATCGTTGACACTGAAGTCAGTGAGGCAGACAACGAGACAACCATTGAAGATAAATTAAACATCAATGTAGATGACTCAGGCATGCTTATTGACAACGGAGAAGATATAGCAGCAGAAACTGTCGCAGCAAATGACAAGCCATTAGATTTCCTGGTGGTAGAAAAACTGCCCGAGTTTCCTGGCGGCATGAAAGAATTTATGAAATGGTTGACGAAAAACCTCAAATATCCTATCACAGCGCAACAGCAATTTATCGAAGGCAAAGTGATGGTATCGTTTATTGTCAACAAAGACGGGACAGTGGTAGCCCCCAAAGTAGTGAAATCCGCCAGTCCTCTACTTGACAACGAGGCCCTTAGAGTAATCCGCAACATGCCAAAATGGAAGGCAGGGATAGACAACGGAGAGCCATGCCGCACATATATGTGCATCCCTGTTGTATTCAAACTGTAAAGAACCCACTTTTAATAGAAAGGAAAGCACCATGTATAAAGCAAAAGAAATTCTTGAGAAAATCAATTCGTATCTTGACAACCTGCCTTACGACCGTAAGCCACAGACCCTTTATGACCCGATAAAATACGTGTTGTCGATGGGTGGGAAACGAATACGTCCGTCGCTGACGCTTATGGCATACAACCTATATAAAGAAGACCCAGAGAGTATTATTCCATTGGCATGCGGCATAGAGACATATCATAACTTTACCCTTCTGCATGACGACCTTATGGATAACGCAAGTGTGAGGAGGGGACATCAAACCGTTCATGAAAAGTGGAACGCCAATACCGCAATACTCTCAGGCGACACCATGCTCGTTCTTGCTTTCCAGCGCATAGCACAGTGTGACCCAAACAAGTTGAAACCAGTACTTGACCTCTTTATCGAGACCGCACTTGAAATCGGAGAAGGACAGCAGTACGATATGGATTTTGAAGAGCGCACCGATGTTACCGAAGAAGAGTACATTGAAATGATACGCTTGAAAACCAGCGTATTATTAGCCTGTTCATTGAAGATGGGAGCAATACTTGCCGATGCCCCCCAAGATGATGCGAACAATCTATATAAATTCGGAGAACAGATAGGACTTGCTTTCCAGTTGCAAGATGATTACCT
>JAJPYV010000250.1 GCA_021204735.1 Prevotella sp. | reverse complement strand
AGTCTAACCTCACCATCAGACTTTACAAAAGTACATACAATTCTTGAAAAAACCAACTTTTTTCACCCTACCACAACTTTCATTTACCTTTTAACAAATTGTTTTTCTTTTTTTTACTTTTATGGTCATAATATAAAGAGTTAAAAACGCTTTTTTCAAAAATAGTATAATTTTGATATACTACATATTTTTTTTATATCCTTTACTCATATATTTAATTATTAAGATTTTCATTGAATACACGTTAAATAATAGGTTTCAAAAGTGTTTTTTAATATTATTTAGTCCGAAAGTTTATTACATAAAAGGGTAAATATAGTACTTTTGTGCGCAAAACAAATTAAAAAACAAGAAATATGGCAGAATCTATTGATATCCGTGAACTGAATATCTTAATAGAACAGAAAAGCTCTTTCGTGACAGACCTTACAATGGGGATGAATCGCGTGATTGTAGGGCAGAAACATTTGGTGGAAACTCTTCTTATCGGTTTGCTCAGTGATGGACATATCTTGCTGGAAGGTGTTCCTGGTTTGGCAAAAACACTTGCTATTAAGACTCTCTCTCAACTGATTGATTCGGACTATAGCAGAATCCAGTTTACTCCTGATTTGTTGCCTGCCGATGTTATCGGTACGATGATTTACTCGCAGAAAGACGAGAAGTTCCAAGTGAAAAAAGGTCCGGTGTTCGCTAATTTCGTGCTGGCGGATGAAATCAACCGTGCCCCGGCAAAGGTGCAGAGTGCATTGCTTGAGGCTATGCAGGAGCAACAGGTTACAATCGGCAGTAGCACATTTGACTTGCCGAAACCTTTCCTCGTAATGGCAACACAAAACCCTATTGAGCAAGAAGGTACATACCCTCTTCCAGAGGCACAGGTTGACCGTTTCATGCTCAAGGTCGTAATCAACTATCCTACTCTTGAGGAGGAAAAACTTATTATCAGGGAAAATCTTGCTGGTTCTCTACCTGAGGTAAGGCCCGTTGTTTCGTCTTCTGATATTATCAACGCTCGTGAAGTGGTGAGACAGGTGTATATCGACGAAAAAATTGAACAGTATATCGCTGACATCGTTTTCGCTACACGATATCCTGAAAAATATGGCTTGGCAAAGTTGAAAGACCTCATAACTTTTGGTGGCAGCCCTCGCGCAAGCATAAATCTTGCAAAGGCATCTCGTGCATACGCTTTTATTAAGAGACGTGGTTATGTAATTCCTGAAGATGTCCGCGCGATAGCTCACGATGTGCTTCGCCACAGAATTGGCCTTTCCTACGAGGCTGAAGCTACAAATGTGACGAGTGAGGAAATTGTCAGTGATGTTATTAATAAGGTGGAGGTTCCTTGATGGATACTCAGGAAATTCTCAAGAAAGTCAGAAAAATCGAGATAAAGGCCCGTGGCTTGAGCAATAATATATTTGCCGGTCAATACCATTCGGCTTTTAAAGGCAGGGGTATGGCGTTCAGTGAGGTACGTGAATACCAATATGGGGATGATATCCGTGATATCGATTGGAATGTGTCGGCTCGTTTTCATCGTCCTTACGTGAAGGTATTTGAGGAGGAGCGTGAACTGACAGTGATGCTGATGATAGATGTCAGTGGCTCATTGGATTTCGGTACCCAAACCGCCATGAAACGGGATATTGTTACGGAGATTGCGGCAACTATCGCTTTCAGTGCAATCCAGAACAACGACAAGATAGGTGTCGTGTTCTTTTCTGACAAAATTGAGAAATATATTCCACCTAAGAAAGGACGCAAGCACATCCTTTTCATTATCCGTGAAATGCTTGACTTCCAACCAGAGAGTAAGAAAACCGATGTGAAAATGGCTGTCGAGTTTCTCACAAGTGCGTTGAAACGCAGATGTACGGCGTTCCTAATGAGTGATTTCTACACGCAAAATTCGTTTGAGGATGCTCTGACGATTTGCAACCGAAAGCATGATGTCGTTGCTGTACAGGTTTATGACCCTCGTGCCGTGTCTTTACCTAACGTAGGACTGCTCAAAGTGCTTGATGCAGAGACTGGTCATGAAATGGTTATCGACACGAGCGACAGGCGCTTGAGAAATGCTCATAATACTTATTGGAGAAACCGCCAAATGATATTGAAGGAGACATTCAACAAGAGTAATGTAGACAGTATTTCCATTGCGACTAATCAGGATTATGTGAAATCATTATTGCAGCTCTTCGCCTTGCGTAACTGATTTCTTAATTCATTAAAAATGAGACGACTATTTGTAATCATATCTTTTGCCTTCTGTGCGCTGATTATTTCGGCACAAGTCTTTGTTGAGTCGAAAATCGACTCGCTGCAAATACTTATCGGTGAACAGACTGATCTTACTTTGACCGTTACGGCGAAAAAAGGAGCAAAAGTGAAAATGCCTTCTTATAAGCCGCAACAACTGCTTACGCAGGGTGTAGAGGTGGTGGAAACTTTAATTGCTGATACTACTAAGCAAGACAATGGACTTGTGAAGATATCCCAGAAATATACGTTGACTTCGTTTGACGAGAATCTGTATTATATTCCGCCAATGACCGTTCTGGTTGACGGCAAGAAATATCAATCTAAAAGTCTTGCTTTGAAGGTGCTTACAGTGCCCGTGGATACTTTGCATCCTGAAAAGTTTTATCCACCGAAAGACGTGCAGGACAATCCGTTCTTGTGGAGCGAGTGGGAATTGGCTTTTTGGCTGAGCGTTTTCTTCGTGTTGCTCAACGTTCTTATCTATTATCTGTGGACGCGCCTGAAAGACAACAAACCTGTTATCGCACATGTCCGTATTATTAAGAAAGTGCTCCCTCACCAAAAGGCGTTGAAGGAAATTGAACGTATTAAGGAAGAAAAAATGTCGGTATCTGAAGACCAAAAGACTTATTACACCCTTCTTACTGATGTTGTCCGCAAATACATATATGAAAGGTTTGGTTTCAATGCTATGGAGATGACAAGTAGCGAGATTATCGCTCGTCTCCGTGAGGATGGTGACCAGAAAATGATTGACGAGTTGAAAGAACTCTTCGTTACGGCTGACCTCGTGAAATTTGCTAAATATTCTACTCTAATTAATGAGAATGATGCTAATTTGGTCAGTGCGATAGATTTTATCAACACGACAAAACAGGAAAACCAACCTACTGTCGAAAGGGTAGAACCTAAATTGACAGAAGTCGACAAGCGTAATATGCGTTCCCGTACATTATTGAAGGGCTGCATAATAGCGTTTATAATAATAAGCATTGCATTGTTGGTATTAACGGTATATCAAGTTTGTCTGCTGCTATAAAGTGATTTAAATCATGGAATTTGCCAATAAGGAATATTTTCTGTTGCTGTTGCTGCTTATACCTTATCTGATTTGGTATCTGCTTTACAGGAAGAAAAGTGAGCCTACGATGCGGATGAGCGACACTTTTGCCTACCGCTATGCACCGAAAAGTATGCGTGTCCGTCTTTTGGGCTTACCCATGCTCTTGCGTATCATTACGTTCGTTCTTGTCGTTATTATCATGGCTCGGCCGCAGACGCATAACAGTTGGGGTAGTCGTACAGTTGAGGGCATTGACATAATGATTGCTATGGATGTCTCTACCAGTATGTTGGCAGAGGACTTAAAGCCCAACCGTATAGAGGCGGCGAAGGCAGTGGCTTCGCAGTTCATATCCGACCGTGCTGACGACAATATCGGTTTGACAATATTCGCTGGCGAGTCGTTCACACAATGCCCGATGACTACCGACCATACTTCATTGATCAACCTCCTGCAAAATGTACGCACTGATATTGCTGCAAAGGGCCTTATCGAAGATGGAACGGCTATCGGAATGGGTATTGTGAATGCTGTCAGTAGGTTGCGTGAAAGTAAGGCTAAGAGTAAGGTGGTTATTCTCTTGACTGATGGTGTGAACAATCGTGGTGACATATCTCCATTGACGGCTGCTAATATTGCCAAGAGTATGGGAATACGTGTCTACACAATCGCACTTGGCAGTAAGACTGTAGCTCCTTATCCTATGCCGGTGGGAGGAACGATACAATACGTAAACGTACGAGCCGATGTGGATACGAAGACGTTGAGCGAGATCGCCTCGATAGCCAACGGAAAGTTTTATCAAGCCACTACTACGAGAGAACTGAAAAAAGTTTATGAGGATATCGACAAGTTGGAAAAGACGAGAATGGATGTGAAGAAATTCTCAAAGCGCTATGAGGCATACCAGGGGTTTGCACTTGCTGCTGTCATCACCATGCTGTTGGAAATCTTGTTGAGACTGACGGTATTCCGTAGGTTACCATAAAAATAGAATTATGTTCAGATTTGAAAGTCCATTATATCTGTATCTCCTGCTGTTTATCCCGTTACTGTTCGTGATAAAACTGATAGGCATACGTCAGAGGAGAAAGAAACTGAAGATGTTCGGTGATCCTACTCTGCTAAAACAACTTATGCCTGATGTGTCTCCTTTCAGTAGGGAACTGAAATTCTGGCTGATGACAGTGGCTTTTGCTTTGCTCGTCATTATGCTCGCCCGTCCGCAAATGGGTACTAAAATCAGTCAGGAGAAACGCAACGGTATCGAGGTGATTATTTCTTTGGATATTAGTAATTCGATGAAAGCTACTGATGTGGTGCCATCACGCTTGGATAAGAGTAAAATGTTGGTGGAGAACATGGTGGATAACTTCACCAACGACAAGATAGGTCTTGTGGTATTTGCTGGTGATGCTTTTGTGCAGTTGCCTATCACAAGTGACTATGTGTCTGCTAAAATGTTTCTGCATAATATCGACCCTTCGCTCATTGCCTTGCAGGGTACTAACATTGCGGAAGCTATCAGGATTAGTACTAATAGTTTTACACAAAAAAACGAGAAGGTTGGGCGGGCTATAATATTGATAACCGATGGTGAGGATCATGAGGGACAGGCTGTCGAGGCGGCAAAGGCAGCGCGCAAGAAAGGTATGCGTGTATATGTCCTTGGTGTCGGTTCTCCGAAAGGCTCTCCTATCCCTGATGAACATGGCGGATATATGAAGGACAACACTGGCTCGATAGTGATGTCTGCTCTCAATGAGGATATGTGTAGGCAACTGGCTGCGGCTGGCGGTGGCGCATACATCCATGTGGACAATAGCAGTGTGGCGCAAAAGCAACTAAATAACGAACTGACAAAACTCCAGAAAGGGGAGATTTCCAGTGTAGTTTATAGTGAATACGATGAACAGTTTCAGGCTGTCGGTATTTTGCTGCTTGTTGTGCTGATTTTAGAGATGATTATTATTGAAAGTAAGAATCCTTTGTTTAAGAAGATAAAACTGTTCAAATGATGTTGAACTTTCATGGTTCTGATATGATTAGAAAATTAGTTTTGATATTGTTGTTGGGAACCGTTACAGTGGTCAATGCGCAAACTGACCGCCAACTGATTAATGACGGCAACCGTAAGTATCGTATGCAGGACTATCCTAATGCGGAAGTTATGTATAGAAAGGCTCTTGCAAAAAATCAGTCTAATCCGCAGGCTCTGTACAATCTTGGTTGTGCACTGATGATGCAGAACAAGGATTCTGCCGCTGTCATCCAGTTTGAGAATGCGGCAAAGGTGGAGACCAATAAAATGCGTCTTGCCTCTGTCTACCATAATATTGGGGTTATCTGCCAGAACAACAAGTTGTATGGGGATGCTATAAATGCTTATCAACAATCACTGCGCAATAATCCTAAGGATGATGAAACTCGATATAATCTTGCTCTATGCAAGAAATTGCAGAAGGATCAGGGGGGTAACAACAATCAGAACCAGAATCAAAACAAGGACAAGAAAGACAACGAGGACAAGAATGGTCAGAACAACAAGGATAATAAGGATAAGAAAGACGATAAGGATAAGAACCATCAACAACAACAGCCTAAAGAAGAAATGAGTAAGGAAAATGCTGAGCAAATGCTCAATGCTGCTGTCCAAAACGAGAAAGATACTCAGGAACGCATGAAAAAAGCATTGCAGAAGCCAAGCTCTCGTCAGTTGGAAAAAAATTGGTAGTTTATTTATTGAAAACAAGGCAGGCAATATGAAAAGATATTTACTTATAATATGTGTTTTATTTTCTTGGACAATGTTTGCTCAAGCTCAAAGCCTTGTTGCCAATGCTCCGACTAATGTCGCTGTGGGTGAGAATTTCCGACTTACTTATACGTTGAATACTCAGAATGCAAGTAATTTCCATATCGGTAGTGTACCAGAGGCGTTGGAGATAATTACTGGCCCTTATACGTCTTCTCAGTCAAGTTTCCAAATGGTCAATGGACATACGAGCAGTAGTTCTTCAATAACTTATACCTTTATATTATGTGCCTCAAAAGCTGGATCTTACACCATCACGCCGGCAAGTGTTACTGTTGGTGGAAAGAAAGTGGTATCTAAGCCTATAAAGATTACTGCTTCTGGTGAGAACTCAAACAAGAATGGCGCTCCAAAAATGCATGATGACTCTGAAGTTGGTGCTCGTGTCAACGATGCTGGTACGCCTATCAAGGGCTCTGACTTGTTCATACAGGTTACTGCAAACAAGAAACGGGTGCATGAGCAAGAGCCAATACTCCTCACTTATAAGGTTTACACTCTCGTAGACCTCACACAGTTGGAAGGTAAAATGCCTGACTTGACTGGTTTCCATACGCAGGAAATACCTCTGCCACAACAGAAGTCATTCCATATTGAACAGGTCAACGGTCGTGCTTACCGTTGTGTTACATGGAGCCAATATGTGATGTATCCGCAGATGACTGGTAAGTTGGAGATACCAAGTATCACTTTCACGGGTACAGTGGTTCAACAAAACCGCAATGTGGATCCTTTTGAGGCGTTCCTGAATGGTGGCTCGGGGTATATAGAGGTTAAACGGGATATAAAGGCTCCTGGAATGACGATTCAGGTTGACCCGTTGCCGACACGCCCGGCTAATTTCTCTGGTGGGGTGGGTAAGTTTAATATCTCTGCCCAGATTGATAAGAACGAGGTAAAAGCCAACGATCCTGTTACTATCAGGGTGATTGTAGGTGGCGTGGGCAACTTAAAGTTAATAAAGCAACCGGTTATCGAGTTCCCGAAAGATTTCGACAAGTATGATGCAAAGGTAACTGATAAGACAAAACTTACCACCAATGGCGTGGAAGGCAATATGGTTTACGACTTCCTTGCTGTTCCCCGCAATCAAGGTAAGTATGAGATTCCTGCTATTGAGTTCACTTATTATGATACTGATGCGAATGCTTACAAGACGATAAAGACACAGTCGTTTGAACTGACTGTTACGAAAGGTAGCGGTTCAGGTGGCTCTGTCGTGGACTATGGCGAGTCTAATTCTGAGGATATCCATGAGATTAAGGAAGGTGTCTTGAATGTTCAGGACATCGACAATATCCTTTATGGATCTCCAAGATATTTATCTGCTCTTGTGGTATTGTTTATAGTTTTCGTGGCTTTGCTTATAATATTCAGAAAACGTGCTCTCGATAATGCAAATGTGGGCAAGCTGAAGGTAAAGAAAGCTAACCGCGTGGCTACTAAACGACTGAAATTTGCTCATAAACTGTTGATGGCTAACCAGCAGGATAAGTTCTATGACGAGGTGTTGAGAACATTATGGGGCTATGTTGGAGATAAACTCAATATCCCTGTTACTCAATTGTCTAAGGATAATATATCCGAGAAATTGATGGAAAGGGATGTTGATGAGGAAACTGTCGCCTTGTTTATCCGTGCCCTTGACGAATGTGAGTACAACCGTTATGCGCCTGGTGATACACAAGGCAATATGAACCAGACTTTTGAGGCTGCTATGACAGCTATAATTAAGATTGAAGATATGTTGAAAGGTTTGAAGAAACGTCACAATAGTCTAAAGAGTTTGTTGCTCTTGTTATTGCTGATTCTCATGGCGGCACAGGCTAATGCTGTAACCAAAAAGAATGCGGATGATGAGTATAAGAATGGTAACTACCAACAGGCGATAAAGGACTATGAAGAACTGCTCAAGGCTGGTCCATGTGCAAGGACTTATTATAATTTGGGAAATGCTTATTACCGTACAGATAATATCACTCGGGCTGTGTTGAACTATGAGCGGGCTTTACTTTTGTCTCCTGGTGATGAGGATATTCGTTTCAACCTACAAATGGCTCGCTCAAAGACAATCGACAAGATTACACCGAAATCTGAAATGTTTTTCGTAACATGGTATAAAGCATTGGTGAACCTTGCTGGTGTTGACAGGTGGGCTCGCATCGCTATTTTTAGTTTTGCTATTGCGCTGTTGCTGTTGCTTATATATTTGTTTGTTAAAAAAATTACCTTGCGCAAGATTGGCTTTTATGGGGCAATGTTTTTCTTGGTTGTTTTTATTTTAAGCAATATCTTTGCATACGAACAGAAGAGAATCTTGACTCGCCGTACGGGTGCGATTATTATGGCTCCTTCAGCGGCACTGAAAAAGACTCCTGTAGCTAACAGTGAATATACCGCAATTATACATGAGGGCAGTAGGGTGGAAATCATTGATGATTCGATGAAAGACTGGAAACAGGTGCAACTTGCTGACGGTCGTGATGGCTGGGTGGAAGTTTCACAGTTGGAAAGGATATAATTTAAAGGGAAACACACACAATGTTTACAGCACTGACAGAATCTGACCGTTACATTCTTGCTTTCTTCAACGGAAGCGATTCTTTGTTCATGGATAATCTATCCGTAGTACTTACGTCTGGACTAACTTGGATTCCATTGTATTTGTCTCTGTTGTATGTAGTGATAAAAAACAACGAGACTATGCGGCAGATAATGCTCGTTGTGGGGTGCGCTTTGTTGTGCATAGTATTGTCGGATGGGGTTGCTGATTTTGTGGTGAAACCTTTGGTCGCACGACTGAGACCGACATACGACCCTCTCGTCAAATATTCAATTGACATAGTAAACGGTATTCGGGGAAATCAATACAGCTTTTTCTCTGCTCATGCTTCTAATACATTCTGTATTGCAATGTTTTTCTCTTTGCTTATTCGCAATAGGAAATTTATAATTGCTATGGTGTTATGGTCATTGATAAACTGCTGGACTCGTCTGTATCTTGGTGTTCATTATCCTTCTGATATATTAGTAGGCTTGTTGTGGGGCGCTATTGTGGGACTTCTGGTTTATTCCTTTTATTTTAAGGTTTATAGGCGCATATCGTCCGACTTTAATTATATCTCTACGAAATACACTTCCACAGGGTATAGTCATGAGGATATTGATATTGTTTTGTTGGTTATGGTATTGACCTTGCTGTATGTGATAGTAAGGACACTAACGCTTTTTTAGATTTAATACATAATGAACCCGAAACAGATAAAGATAAAAGATTACGACTATACATTGCCTGACTCTCGTATAGCGAAGTTTCCCGTTATGCAGCGTGACCATAGCAAACTTCTTATATATAATAAAGGTGTGATTTCTGAGGATGTGTTTTATAATATCTCAAAATACTTGCCACAAGGCGCTTTAATGGTTTTCAACAACACTCGTGTGATTCAGGCTCGAATACATTTCCATAAGGAAACAGGGGCTCTGATTGAGGTTTTCCTACTTGAACCTGCAATGCCATCCGACTATGAACAGATGTTCCAAACTAATGTGGAATGTTCTTGGTATTGCTTGGTAGGTAACTTGAAAAAGTGGAAAGAGGGATCTCTGAAACGCACGTTTGATGTTAAAGGGCATAGTGTCTCTCTTTTCGTTGAGCGTAAAGAGGAGCATGGAACAAGTCATCGGGTTATTTTCCGTTGGGACAATACTGATATAACCTTTGCTGATATTCTTGACAGTGTCGGTGAACTGCCCATTCCACCGTATCTTAACCGTGAGGCGCAAGACCAGGATAAGGTAACTTACCAGACGGTGTATTCCAAAATTAAGGGTAGTGTGGCTGCGCCTACTGCTGGACTGCATTTCACGGATGATGTATTGAAGGATATTGATGCTCATGGTATAAATCGTGAAGAATTAACCTTGCATGTCGGTGCGGGGACTTTTCGCCCGGTGAAAAGTGATGTGATATCTGGCCATAATATGCATACGGAGTTTTTCAGTGTGCACCGCTCCACATTAATGAATTTAATTGTGCATAAGGCTAATGCTATTGCAGTTGGTACTACGAGCGTTAGGACATTGGAAAGTCTTTATTATGTCGGTGTTAGATTGGCTGCCAATATGCAACTTATGGAAAATCAACTGCATATTGACCAGTGGGAACCGTACGAAACTGCTCCTTTGCTAACTCCTGTTGAGGCTCTTCAGAATATAGTTGACTTTTTGGACAGAAACTGTTTAACTACCTTTCATGGCAGTACGCAGATTATCATTGTTCCTGGATATGAATATAAGATTGTAAAAATGCTTGTTACCAACTTCCACCAACCGCAAAGTACGTTACTGCTGCTTGTTAGTGCGTTTCTTCACGGTGACTGGAAGAGAATTTATGACTATGCACTCGGACATGATTTCCGTTTCTTGAGCTATGGTGACAGTAGTTTGTTAATACCATAAAAATTGAATAATATGAAGATAGGTGATAAAGTTAGGTTCGTCAGTGAGATAGGGGGCGGTATCGTAGCTGGCTTCCAAGGCAAGAATATCGTACTCGTGGAGGACGAGGACGGTTTTCAGATACCCACTGCTATCAATGATGTGGTGGTGATTGACTCTGATAATTATGAGATAAGGCACGACAGTAATGCAGAGAAAACTCAGCCTGAACCTGTCGTTGTAAAACCTATAGCTCAGCCTGAACCGTTCTATGAGGATGAGCCTGAGGAGCGTGAAGGGGGCGATGTGCTGTCTGTGTATGTGGCATACGTGCCTGTTGATATCAAGGAACTGATAAAGACGAAATTTGAGACTTATATCGTCAACGATAGTAACTATTACATTCATTATACTTATCTCACAGCCGATGGCGCGGGTTGGAAATTGCGTTTTGATGGTGAGATAGAACCGAATACTAAGGTGTATCTCGATGAGTTTGAGCGTGATGTGTTAAACGAGATGGAACGCATCTCTGTACAACTCATTGCATATAAACGTGAGAAAAACTTCATGCTGAAACCGCCTGTTGATGCTCAGATACGTATAGATACAGTTAAATTCTACAAACTTCATACATTCCAGGAGAATGAGTTTTTTGAACAGTTGGCTCTTATCTATCCTATAATAGAGAATGATAAACCTGTCCGCCCTCTCGTCATAGACGCAAAAAAACTGAAACAGGAGATGGCACGCAAAATTGCTGATGATACTCCAAAACCGACTATTCCACAGTCTGCAAGGAAAAAGGGCAAGGATGATCCTGTGGTCGTTGACCTTCATTCAAGTGCTCTTCTTGACACTACAGCGGGAATGACTCCTGCTGATATTCTCAACTACCAACTTGGCGTTTTCAAAAAGACTATGGATAAGTTCAAGAATAATTATGGCACTAAGTTGATTTTCATACACGGAAAGGGTGAGGGGGTACTTCGTCATGCTATCCTGCACGAACTTAATTATCGCTATAAAAAATGTCCTTATCAGGATGCTTCATTCCGTGAATATGGTTATGGCGCTACACAAGTAACGATTAAATAATCTCTCATTTAATGTGGAAAATACATTTTCTGCAATGCTTTAAACTTATATAATTTAATATCACGAATAAAAAAGAAAAATCATGCAGAACGGATTTATTAATGTGGCGGCTGCCATACCGACAGTAAGGGTTGCCGACTGTTCTTATAACATTCAGCAAATAGAAAGTATCATTGCACAGGCTGAAGGCAAGGGGGTTGAGGTGATCGTGTTCCCTGAACTTTGTATCACAGGTTATACCTGTCAGGATTTATTCCGCCAGAACTTGTTGTTAGAACAGGCGGAGACATCTTTGTTAATGTTGCTTGACTTTTCCCGCAAACTTGACATAATAAGTATCGTGGGACTGCCTGTCGTTGTGGGTGACTTGCTTCTCAACTGTGCGGCGGTAATCCAAAAAGGGGAGTTGTTAGGGATTGTTCCAAAGACTTATCTGCCTAATTATAGTGAGTTTTATGAGAAACGATGGTTCGCTTCCTCACAGGATTTGCAGCCTACGGAAATACGGTTTGCTGGTAATACTATTGTCGTTTCTCCGCAACCGACTTTGTTCCGCACGTGCGACGGCGTATTGTTCGGCATCGAAATTTGCGAGGATGTATGGGCTCCCGCTCCTCCAAGCAACAGTCTTGCTCTTGCTGGAGCGGACATTATCTTCAACCTTTCGGCAAGTGATGAACTCATTGAGAAGCATAGGTATCTTACCAGTTTGTTGGCTCAGCAGAGCGCACGCACAATATCGGGCTATGTTTACAGTGGTTGTGGCTTTGGAGAGAGTACTCAAGACGTGGTATATGGAGGTAATGCATTGATTTACGAAAATGGCAATCTTGTGGAAGAGGGCGAGAGGTTCTCTTTCAAACCGCAGTTGGTCGTTTCGCAAATTGATGTTGAGAAACTGAGGAGTGAACGACGCACAAACAGTACATACGTGAATGCTCAAAGGGGGCATGATGCACGAATAATTAACGCTAATACAATTGCTCCTCGTGATTTTGAACTGCTTCGCTACTTTGACCCGCATCCGTTTATCCCTAAGTCTGACGATATGGAGCGCAGTTGTGATGAGATTTTCTCCATCCAGGTGGCAGGATTGGCAAAGCGTCTTGTGCATACTAAAAGCAAGTCGGTGGTGGTTGGTATAAGTGGAGGACTTGACAGTACGCTTGCCTTACTTGTGTGTGTTAAGACATTCGACAAACTCGGTATGCCTCGCAAGGGTATTCTCGGTGTTACGATGCCTGGTTTCGGCACTACCGACCGCACTCATTCCAATGCTGTCAGTCTTATGGAGAGTCTCGGGGTTACCGTGCGTGAAATCAATATTTCTACGGCTGTTACGCAACATTTCAAGGATATTAACCATGACATTAAGGTACATGATGTGACATACGAGAATAGTCAGGCTCGTGAACGCACGCAAATCCTTATGGATTTAGGCAACCAGATAGGAGGGTTGGTTATCGGTACTGGTGACTTGTCTGAACTTGCTCTCGGTTGGGCTACATACAATGGTGATCACATGAGTATGTATGGTGTCAATGCCAGTGTTCCAAAGACGCTTATCAAATATC
>JAJPYV010000210.1 GCA_021204735.1 Prevotella sp. | reverse complement strand
CTTCATTACTGTCCAACCGATGAGATAAGCAACGGCACAGATACAGAAGATAATCATGTAACCAGCTGGCTTGCCTTCAAATCCCATGAATGAGAATGCAGCTCCTTGAGCGTCTGAGTATGTGAAGAGCATACCAGAGCCCTTGTTGATGAGGAATGATCCGACACCACCTGCCATACCACCGATACCTGTTACGGTAGCGACTGCTGACTTCGGGAACATATCACTGACTGTGGAGAATATGTTAGCCGACCATGACTGGTGAGCTGCTCCGAGAATACCGATGAGGATTACAGGCATCCAAGGAGAAATAGTTCCCATAGGCTGTGCAAGCATACCAAACAATGGGAAGAATGCGAAGATAAGCATAGCACGCATACGACCAGCGTATGGATTCATACCGAGCTTGTTTACGAAATATGTTGGCAGATAACCACCTGCTATTGACAACATCGTGATGAGATAGAGCGTGAAGATAAGAGCCATACCCATTGGCGAGTCGGATGAATATCCGTAAACGTCGGATATATATGCAGGTGTCCAGAAAAGGAAGAACCACCATACACCATCTGTCATGAACTTACCTACTATGAATGCCCATGTCTGGCGATATGTGAAGCATTTGCCGAAACCAATCTTCGGACCCTCGTCGTGTACGTCCTTCGGGTCATCTTTAGTGTCAGCATCCTGATTAATATATGTCAACTCGGCTGCGTTCATCTTCTTGTTCTGTGCAGGCTTTACATAAATAAATATCCAGAATATCATCCAGATGTAACCTAATGCACCGATAACGATGAATGACATTTCCCAACCGAAACAACGGGCGAGCAATGGAATTGTCACAGGAGCTATCAAAGCACCTACGGAAGCTCCGTTAT
The DNA here is from genome assembly GCA_021204735.1 of Prevotella sp. GTDB lineage: Bacteria > Bacteroidota > Bacteroidia > Bacteroidales > Bacteroidaceae > Prevotella. The sequence goes on along the minus strand of JAJPYV010000210.1, from coordinate 12,412 downwards.
TGAAAATTGATGTGGCGAAAGCACGGTCTTTCTTAGGGAAGTATTCTGCCGTCACCTTGATTGCTGCCGGGAAGTTTCCTGCCTCACCAGTGGCGAGTACCATACGGCAAACGAGGAATAGCCACACACTGATTGTCGATACGGCAAGTCCGATATGACTTGCGTTGTTTACGGCAGCAGCGATGTGCTCTTTCGCACCCTCGAAACCAACAAACCAATAGCCTGATACGATACCGCTTGTTGCTATACCGCAGAATGCGTGCAATATGGCACCCGTTGACCAAATACCGATAGCCCAGAGATAACCTTTGCGTGTTCCCAGCATGTCAACAAACTTACCGGCGAAGAGCATGATAATCGCATAGAAAATCGAAAAGTACGCAGTAATTGTTCCATAGGAATCGTCATTCCAGTCGAATTCCGGAGCGATAAAGTCCTTCCACGTAAGTGAAAGAACCTGACGATCCATGTAATTCACAGTTGTCGCAAAGAACAACATCGCACAAATAATCCAACGATAGTTGGTCATTTTTGTAGTTTGAATTGAATTCATGTTTGTTATTTTTTATAGTATTTCTTTAAGATAAATTTGCTTTTTTATTTTATGCTAATGTCTATTATTAGCACTTACAGTTTGCAAAGATAAGATTTTTATTAATAAAATTACTCAACCGTTTGTTAAATTTGTTTAATAGCAATGGCGGTTTTTTGTTTTCTGTAAATATTAAGACTTGAAAGCTTTCATTCGGTTCTCTTTTAAGTGATATTTGTTGCCAAAATGAAGTGTTTAAAAGTGTTTTGCTTTAATCTTGATAGTACACTCTCTTAACCCGGTTGCTTACACTCGTGAGTACTTCGTATGGTATCGTTTCGAGTACGTCGGATAGTACCGTTACTGGCAGGTGTTCCCCGAAAATCTCTACTGTGTCTCCTTCCTTGCAGTCGATGTCTGTTACATCTATCATTGCTACGTCCATGCAGATGTTACCTACGTATGGCGCTTTCTGTCCGTTAACTAAACAGTAGCAACGCCCGCAACCAAGTCGACGGTTCAGTCCATCGGCATATCCGATAGGTATCGCCCCGATTACACTGTCTCTCGTGAGTATTCCCTTGCGACTGTAACCTACGGTTTCTGTTTTGGGTACGTGCCTGAGTTGTAATATCGTGGTTTTCAAGGTACTTACTGTACTAAGCATGGTGTTGTTCCTGTTGTTTACGCCATAGAGACCTATTCCGAGACGACACATGTCGAGTTGTCGCTCTGGAAAATGACCGATGCCGGCGGAGTTGTCTATATGGCGCAATATCTTATGGGTGAATGCCGCCTGCAACTTGTTGCTGCCTTTTATAAAACGGTCGAACTGGAGTTTTGAGAAGTTGTCGAAATCATCACTGTCGGAACCTACGAAATGGGAGAACACTGAGCGGGGGATAATAGCATTCTGGTGTTTCAGTCGGTTTATCAGTTCGTCAATGTCTGTTTCAGGATTGAATCCGAGACGGTGCATGCCTGTGTCTAACTTGATATGTACAGGATAACCTGTGATGCCTTCTTTGCGTGCTGCCTTGACAAGGGCATCGAGGATACGGAAACTGTAAACTTCTGGTTCGAGCTTATAGTCGAATATTGTCTTGAAGGAAGTCATTTCCGGATTCATTATCATTATGTTTCCTGTGATGCCTGCTTTTCTTAGTGTTACTCCTTCGTCGGCGACTGCCACGGCAAGGTAGTCTACTCGATGATCTTGCAGAGTTTTAGCCACCTCAACTGCTCCTGCTCCGTAGGCGTCTGCCTTTACCATGCATACTATTTTTGTCTCTGCCTTGAGAAATGAACGGTAGTAGTTCAGATTTTCTACCATGGCATTGAGGTTTACCTCCAATATCGTCTCGTGTACTTTCTGTTCCAAAAGTTCTGTAATTCGGTCAAAACTGAACTTTCGGGAGCCTTTCAGTAAGATTACTTCATCGTGCAGGTCAGTGAACGTGTTACTTTTGATGAAATCCTCGCATGTGGCGAAAAAACTCTTTTCTGCTATATTTATAGAGTCAGAACATGTTCCGAGTTCGCTGCCGATGCCGATAAACTTGTTTACGTTACGTTTTTCTGCAAGTTCTGACACTTCTTTATACAACTTACTTCCGTCTAATCCACTTTGGTAGATGTCGCTTAATATCAGTGTATGTTTGCGCCCCTCGCTGTCTGGTCGGCGGTTCATGAAATCGAGGGCGATGTCGAGGGAGTTGATGTCTGAATTGTAGGAATCATTTATCAATGTACATCCGTGAATGCCTTCTTTCACTTCCAAACGCATTGCTACTGGTTCCAATGTTTGCATTCTTTCTGCCAATGTCGCTGTTGACATGCCAAGATGCAATGCTACTGCTGTACAGGTAATTGAGTTGGCTACTGATGCCTCGTCGATATAGGGGAGGGTGTAGTTGCCTTTTATTCCTTTAAAAACGTATTCAATCACCGTTTCTGTGTCTTTTTTCTCGACTGATGTGACAAATAATTCCGCATCCTTAGATGTCAACGACCATGCTATTCGCTTTCCTTTGTAGCTGCTTTTATCTATGCACTTGCGTATTATCTCATCATCGTATGGGTAGACAACGGCCAAAGTGTCTCGTAACAGGTGTAATTTTTCATAGCATTTTTCTTCTAATGATGAGAAATTCTCCTGATGGGCTGTTCCGATATTTGTCAGTACACATATAGTGGGTTGTATGATGGAGCGCAATGCGTCCATTTCGCCTCGTTCACTGATCCCTGCCTCAAAGATTCCAAGTTGGGTGTTGCTGTTTAGTAACCACACGGAAAGTGGTACGCCAATCTGTGAGTTATAACTCTTCGGACTGCGTGTTATCACTGCCGACGAAGATAATATTTGATACAGCCATTCTTTGACTATTGTTTTGCCGTTGCTTCCTGTGATGCCTATAATGGGGATGTTAAACTCGTCTCGATGGCGTTCTGCAAGTCTTTGGAGTGCTTTCAGGGTGGATTGTACTTTCAGAAAACATGCTTTCGGGAATAAGGCGAGGTGGTTTTGGGGCAGCGTTTCCACGACAAAATAACTTACTCCACGCCTGTATAGGTCTGCTATATAGTTATGACCATCATTGCGATTGGAGCGCAGGGCAAAGAATAGGGTGTTCTCTGGAAAACACAGACTGCGACTGTCGGTGAGCAACCATCCGATTGTTCCATTCCAATTGCCTTTTCCATAGCGGCGTGCGCCGATTAGGGTAGTTATTTTCTCTATTGTGTACATATTCGAAATCTTACAATACAAAGTTCGGATATTTTTTTGACAGTGCATCCACTTTTAACATTGTTTTTTTCATGAATGTCTGGTATTCTTCTGAGTCGGGATGGAATGGCTTGTGCCCTAATGCTTCTTTTATTGGCTTCCATTCTTCTATGAAACGCTTGGTGTTGTCGGAGAAGTACACTTCTGAAAAGAGTTGCCAGATATATTCAACTGCCTGCTGGGATGGGTGGAGCATATCCGGTGCGTAAAAACGGTAGTCTCGCAGTTCGTCGTTGACTATCTCGTAAGCTGGGAAATATGTTACCCTTTCGCTGTAGCGTTTCACTAACTTGTCTGTGGCGAGCAGTAGAGCGGCTTTTGATAGTGCACTTCCGTGGAAACCATATTTGGCATAGCGGATAGGACTGACAGTTACTACTATCCTTACGTCTTGTCGCCTTTCTACCAGTATGTTGACAGCTTCTGCAAGATAATCTGTACATTCATCAACGGTGAGTTCTTTCTCTGTGAACAGTCGTTGTGGACGCTTCTCGCAGTTGTCTACTATCTCTCCAGTCTCATTAAAAATATATACTCTGTTTGTTCCAAGCGTAAAGAATGCAACTCGTGGCTTTTCTTCCGTGCGTCTCACTGTGTGCAGAATACTCGCTGGATTGTACATCACTCCGAATGGGTTCACTGTAGCCCTGAATTTCTCTTCTTTGAATCGTTGCCCGATGTTGTCAGCGAAACAAGATCCCACGAAAAGAATTTCCTCGCATGGATCGAGCTTGAACTTTGGTTCGTCAATCTTTACTCTTGTCCTAAACTCCATTCGTATTACTTTAATGATAACTTTAACTGTCTGTGATAAGTTGTTAACTTCTACTTACTTGCAGTCCTTTATTACTTAAAGACATGTCCACAAAACGGGCATTGGCATTTGGACGGTTGGTGTTGAGCTCTTGTTTTATCCGTGCGGCGGCATCAGGGTCTTTTGCTATGAGATAAAGGTAACCTCCTCCTCCAGCACCTGCGAGTTTGTAACCGAGGCAATAGTCATCTATTTGGGCTGTCAGTTTGCGCACGTCATCGGGATTTGTTCCACTATCTATGGCTTGATTTTGTTCCCAGGTTTTTCTTACCAAATTTCCCATTTTCGTGAAATCTGCCTTTTGGATTGCCTCATACATGTCTATTGAATGTTGCTTCATCTCACGCAAATGGCGGATTTCAAAGTTCTGATTCAGGAACATGCGGCGCACTATTTCTGCTAATATGCTTTTCGCCGTGCGTGTTATTCCTGTGTAGTAGAGCAGATGGCATGGCGCATATTCTGGTTGGGTGTACAAATCTGTTGGCAGCCAACGTACAGTAGGACTTTGTTCGAAGCCTCGTGACGTCTGCAATAGTTTTACGCCTTGTAAAATTCCTCCAAACTGGTCCTGCCAACCGCCTCCTGAGGTGAGCAACTGTTCGAGCACGAGCGTGCGCCTTCCTATCTCTGTCTTGTCCCATGTCAGACCGCAGAAGTCATTTAATGCTCCTAACACTGTGGCGGCTAACATACTGCTTGTGCCCAATCCACTGCCGGCTGGGATGGCCGACAATAGGGTCAGTTCTATGCCACAACCGAAGGAACGTAATTGACTTTCAAGTGTTGGGTATGTTTCTGAACAATAGTTGGGCATGAATCCTGCCAATACTAATGCAGCTTTGGGAATGGAGAACGGACTGCCTATATGGTTGAAGTCTGACAGTTGTTCGTATGTTTCTACCTCTTCCACAGCTCCGAGATCAATGCTTCTCAATATTATGTGAAATTCCTTGCATGGCTTGACGTATGTCTGTAACGGAGGCTGACCGTTCAGTTCGATGGCGAAGTTCACCACACTCCCGCCTTCCATCAAACAATAGGGTGGGGTATCTGTCCAACCGCCTGCTATGTCAATGCGTACAGGACTGCGTCCCCACACTATTTGATCGCTATATACCGACATGTGTGGTGCTTGTTTTTCTGCCAATGCTTGTTGTGTCAGTCCTTCACGAAGTAAGGCAAATGCTTTTTCTTCTGCATTTTTGTATTCCTTGTCACGACATCTTGACAGTTCTGAACGGAACATGGAATCGTGTATGCGTGTGAGTAATGGCATGTCATCGTTTATAGGTGCTGGCTCGTCAATACCTAAATGTGCAAACTCCCATGCCGCATCATCAAGGTCTACTTGATAGAATACGCTATGCTCATAATTCTTTGCTATTGCTTTCCAACTGTCAGCCCTGAACATCTCTCTCTGGCGGGTTTGCCTTATAAGGTTTGCCTTATCAGATATGTCGTCGGCACTCAACTTCTTACTCTTTGCCCAAAGATTCTTTCCTTCTGAAAGACTTGTCTCATAGAGCATCCACCGTAGCATTATGCCTAAATCTTGGATGTTTTCGCTTGTCGGGAAGATACGTGCTGACTGTAGGTCGGTATTTCCTACTATTTCATTGATGTCTATTTCACGTACTTTTGCCCACTCGATAAACGGCTGTCCGAGGAATGTTGTGCTCTTATCGTGCAGGTTGCCACGGAACTTGTCATTATATCCGTATGGACGTAGGGCGTATTCCTTTTCTCCTATTGGTACGATGTCTACACATTGACCTGGACACAGGGCTATCGCCCAGTTGTTTTCTGGTACACCTGTGATTATGTTCTCATGTGCCAACGACCAAGATTTACCTACATGACTGTTTTCAACCCATAGGTTTTGGTTCTTTTCGGTTATTGCTGTTTCCGTCCTCGCATTTTGTACGAACATGGCTGGATGGGGTTTCAGCGAGTGGTGCATTATTTCTCTTTGGTCGTTTACGAGATTTTGAATGGCGAGGGTCGAAGATATGATTTCATGACTTGTGCCGAAATGATAAAATTCTCCGCCTGGCAAAGGCAGTACGATAACTTTCAGGTTGTTGACTTCTTCGTCATTGATTGTTGGGTCTGTGCCGAGTGCACATCCAAATTCTGAGTAGAGGTCGTATTTCTTCAATTTCTCGCCTTCACGGGAACGATTTACCAATAGTTTTATTGCCTTGTCACTGAACATCCAAATCCCGATGTCGGTGAGGTAGAAATGGTCTTTCAATAATGCTCCAAGTGTTTGCACTGATGGCTTTTGCATCATGCATTCTAATACCGACGGGGTGTCGCTTTTCGAGACAAATACGCCATGGTCTTTTGCTATTTCCGGACCGAGCCACAGACCGTAACAGATTACATCGGCTTCGGGGATTTCCTGAAGGGGCTGGGTTGAGCGTATGTATACGTCACCACTGACAATCATCGTATGGATGTTGTCGGGTGCATAACTCATTATTTGTTCATAAAGGGGTATTTGTAATGCCAGTAGATCTTGCGACAGTTTTTGACCTCTTTCCCAACGGAATACTGGTATCGGTGTTAGTATCTTGCCAGATGGCGCGTATGCTGGAAGGCGGCGGCTCTGTCCCCCTGCATGTAGCAGCAGGCGCTTGTCACTTGCGAGCCACTCGTCAAAACTCTTGTCTGGTGCCATCTGTTTGTGGCAGGATTCCAAAAGCCATGTTGAACCACCTCCGGAACCGAGCTTATGTCCTATTGGATCGTGAGTACAAAACCATTCTTCGTGGCTATATCCCGTAACTTCGTGAAAGCAGTTTACGAGGTTTGGCGGGAGGGAAAGTAACTTTTTCATTTTCGTCATTGCTTATTTGTGCCTGCCTTGCGCTTTTTGGTTTCTATGAACACTACAAGAAGTATTGCGATAATCAGTACTGCGTATGCGATGTATGCTATTGTTTCGGTCATTTGTATTGACTTAGGCTTGAATACAAGTTCTATTTTATGACTTCCTGCCGCAATGTTTATTGCACGGAGAATATAGTCAACTCGCCCGATTTTCACATCTTGTCCGTCAACGGTGGCTGTCCAACCTGGATAATATATGTCTGAGAATACTATCACGCCTCCTTTTGATGAATTTGCATCGAATGTTAGGTGGTCAGAATCGTATGAAGTGAGTTTTACCACGGATGTACTGTCTTGCTCTTGTGCGTCTTTCAGTATGTCCTTAAATTTACTGTCGGCTACTGCCTCATGGCGGAGGTTGATTTTTCCTACTGTATTGATTTCATTGTTGGCATTGTCTGCGAATGTCAGTTTGTCGATGTACCATGCATTGCCGTAGGTGTAGGGGTTCATCAATGGCACTGTCTTTCCGTTTTGCAGTGGAATGATGAAGTATCTGGTGTTGAGCATGTTGAGTATTGGGAATATGCTGTCTCCATCTACTTTGTCCATGTCTCCTCCCACTTCGGCTATCGCTGGCATGAGTTTTTGCATCTCTGGTATGATATACATGTCTATCATTTCTTGATAGCGGCGTAGTTTTGCCGCATGATAGCCTCCTATGCTGTTGTGATAGTATGCTGTCTCATTTTCGTTGAATGTGTTCGTGGATAGGTTGAGCACTCGATAACTGCGGAAGGCTGTTGTGTCGTTGAGAATAAACTCATCGGTGCTTGTTTTCTCTATCGGCATGTCTCTCTCGCTCTTGTTCACAAACATATCATCGTTGAGGTAACGTTTGTTCACTTGCCACATGTCAATAAGACAGAGGATTATTATCGCTCCTACCATATATTTTGCAGGGAGTTTCTTTGCCTTATAGAATAAGAGGCATAGTGTTCCTATTACTATGATGAAGAATGAGCGCCAGCAGTCTGCCGTGAACATCGCCTTGCGCATTTCTGTCAGGTTGGCAATGAGTGGGTTGAGATATTCTGCTGGTATGTTTTTCATCGCTTGCAACTCTGATGTTGAGATGAAATCTGAGAAAAATATGTTGGGCAAAAGGGCGAAAGCCAACGCTATTCCACCTGTGAGTATGAAACTGACATATACGAATTTTATCTTTTTCGTCAGAAGGTCTGGCTCATCAACGATTCTTTTCAGTGCTAACATGGCGAGCAATGGAATTGTAAACTCGGCTATTACGAGTATTGACGCCACTGTGCGGAATTTGGAATAGAGAGGTATGTAGTCGAGGAAGAAATTCGTAAATGGCATGAAATTCTTTCCCCACGACAGTAGGATGGATAGTATGGTAACTGCCAACAGTGCCCATTTCATCGGTCCTTTCACTATGAATATTCCCAAAATGAACAGCATCAGTACAAATGCTCCAACGTACACTGGTCCGCTTGTGCCTGGCTGCTCTCCCCAATATTGACCTATCTGACTGTATATCTGGGTGAAATTCGGGTCTGCGTGTTCCATTGCTGTACTGTTGTTTACCAATGCTACTGATGCCCCACCCTTGGTGTTAGGTACGAGTAATGTCCATGTCTCCCCTATGCCATAGCTCCATTGGGTGATATAGTCTCGCTCTAATCCGCTATTCGTCTGGTTTTCAGTGTTCTTTTTTACGAGTTCACTTTTTCCTCTCATCGATTCCTGCCCATATTCCCACGTGTGGTAGAGGTTGCTTATGTTAAGGCAGATTCCTATTATCGCTCCTGCTACACACACTCCGGCGGCTTTTATGAACCGTGACAGTTCTTTCTTTCTGATGGCGTCGATGAGGAATGCTATTACCATGAAGAGGATGACAAATAGGAAATAGTATGTCATCTGCACGTGGTTGGCTAACACCTCAAATGCTGTGAATATTGCCGTAACTATGAATCCCCATAGGTACTTACCTCGGAATGATAATACCACTCCTGCTATCAGTGGCGGCAGGTATGCCAATGCCATGACCTTCCAAATATGGCCTGCCGCTATGATAATGAAGAAATATGATGAGAATGCCCATATTATTGCTCCAAGGGCAGCTAAGTGTTGGCGGAAATCAAATGCTCTCAGCAAAATATAGAAACCTAAGAGATATACGAACACGTACCAGACATTCTCAGGCAAGAATAGGTGATATACCTTCGTTGCCATTGTTATACCTCGGTCACTTTTGTATGATGGTGATGTTTGGTATGTCGGCATTCCGCTGAATATTGAGTTTATCCAGCGTGTTCTCTCTCCTGTCTTTTCCTTATGTTCTGTCATCTCCCGTTCTAATCCTTTGCTTGCGGATGAATCGTGACGGAACAGTATCTTTCCCTCTATGTCTGCCTGGAAAAAATATGCGAACGAGATAACTACGAACAATAAGATTGCCAGCACATCGGGCAGGCAGCGTTTCAGTGTTTTCATTTAAAGTAAAGTTTATTATAAATATAAAATTTAGTGCAAAGATAGTGCAAATATTCTGTTTTTCCATTACCTTTGCCACATAAAACAGTCAAAAAGTCATGAAAATAGGTACTATCGTTGCGATGGACAAAGAACTTGTGCAGCTTAAGTCATTGCTTGACAACATGACTATCGAAAGGCATCACAACAATGATTTCATTTGTGGAAACATCGCAGACAAGGAGATTATTCTTCAAAAATGTGGTATCGGTAAAGTAAATTCTGCGATTGGGGCTGTTGAGATGATTAACAATTATGTTCCAGATTTGATTATTTCTACCGGTGTTGCTGGTGGGGCTGATATTTCGATGAATGTTGCTGACGTTGTGGTAGGTTCTGAATATTGTTATCATGATGCTTACTGTGGTAGTGAATGTGCCGCAGGACAGATAATAGGTTTACCTCCTGTGTTTTATGCCTCAAAGGACTTGGTGGATGTGGCTCTCTCTATTGAGGCAGGGAAGAATATTCATTCCGGCTTGATAGTAAGTGGCGACTGGTTTGTTGACTCTCAAGACAAAATGCGCTCTATTCTCGAAAAGTTCCCGAAAGCTGTAGCGGTTGATATGGAGAGTTGTTCGATAGCTCAGGTTTGTCATATTTACGGTGTACCTTTCATCAGTTTTAGGATAATCAGTGATATTCCTCTAAAGGATAAAAAGGCTTCGCAATATTTTGACTTTTGGGCAAGAATTGCTGAGGGGTCGTTTAATGTTACTAAAAATTTTATAGAAAAAATATAAACTAAAAAACAGAGAGTGATAAGATAAACAGGATGGATGAAATGAAAAAGATACCGAGTTTTGTGATTAATCATGATAAGTTGCTGCGTGGCATCTATGTGTCACGCAAGGATAGAGTAGGGGGTGAGACGGTTACCACTTTTGATATCCGTATGAAAGAGCCTAACCGTGAACCTGTTGTTCATCCAGGGGCTTTGCATACTATTGAGCACCTTGCTGCCACTTATTTGCGTAATGACAAGAAATGGCAAGATAGAGTGATTTATTGGGGTCCAATGGGATGTCTTACAGGTAATTATCTGTTACTTAAAGGAGACCTTGAACCGAAGGATATTAAAGATTTGATGATAAATACTTTCCGCTTTATTGCTAATTATGATGGCGTGGTTCCTGGTACAGCTCCGAAAGACTGTGGTAACTATTTGCTTCACGATCTCCCAATGGCTCGTTGGGAGGCACGGAAATTCCTCGAAGAGGTCCTATTGGTAATCAAGCAAGAAAATATGGTTTATCCGGAGGAATAAATTATATTTACAATTAACAATTAGCATGATAGCTTGAGTTTTATAAATATGTTAAAAAATATTTCTTAATAAGTCTTTAATTTAGGGATTATAAGTTAAAAAGTATTAATTGGTAGAGTTATCCTCCATTTATTAATGTGATTGTTTTTACTTTTGTCGTTTATTAATGTGTCTATCATGTGGAAAGGCTGTTTTAAATGATTAGAATTGGTGTTGATGTTGGGTCAACAACTGCGAAAGTAGTAGCCATAAAAGATAACGGTGAAATCGTCTTCTCTAAATATGCCCGTCATAATGCGAGAGCCGTGGAAACGGTGGTCGGTTTTTTGAATGGGTTGAAAGAGAAAATAGGAGACGTTGATGTACTCGTTTCGGTTACTGGTTCTGTTGGAATGGGGTTCTCTGAACGCTGTTCTCTACCATTCGTGCAGGAAGTCGTGGCCGCTGCGAGGGCTATTCAGACACATTATTCGCATGTGGTATCTATGATAGACATTGGTGGCGAGGATGCCAAAGTGGTGTTTTTCAAGGATGGAAAGGCTTCAGATCTGCGCATGAATGGCAACTGTGCCGGTGGCACGGGGGCTTTCATCGACCAGATGTCGGTGTTGTTGAATGCAGATATCAGTGAATTGAACGCTTTGGCATTGGCTTCTACCAGAACTTATCCTATTGCCTCACGATGTGGTGTGTTCTGCAAGACAGACATTCAAAATCTTTTGGCAAACAACGTTTGTCGTGAAGACATTGCTGCTTCTATTTTTCATGCCGTTGCCGTTCAGACGGTCGTAACATTGGCACATGGCTTTGATATAGAACCACCCTTGCTCCTTTGTGGCGGTCCGTTGACTTTCATTCCTGCTCTTCGCAATGCATTCATCGATTACCTGTCACTTTCAGAAAAAGATGTCATAATGCCTGATAATGGGGCGTTGATACCTGCTATCGGTGCTGCTCTGTCATGCAAAGTGGAAGATAAGGTGCAAAGTCTTTCTTCCATTATTTCTGAAATTCAGGGGAGTGCTGTTGTGCCTATAAAGGTGATATCAGGCATCAGTCCGATATTTGCTGATGGTGAGGAGTATTCCGACTGGAAAAAACGTATTTCGGATAATATCATTCATAAATCTTCTCTTAAACAGGGTGTTAATGATGTGTTTTTGGGCATTGATTCGGGTTCTACAACAACCAAAATTACAATTCTTGATAAAGACAAGCAATTGTTATTCTCGTATTATGGCAACAACGGAGGTAATCCGATTAATGCCGTTGAGAAAGGCTTGGGCTTGTTGCAAGATGAGTGTAACCGACTGAATGCCACTCTGAATATTTTGGGGAGTTGTTCTACTGGCTATGGCGAGGACCTTATCAAGGCGGCTTTCCAATTACATTCAGGGATGATAGAGACAATTGCGCATTATTTGGCGGCGAGACATCTTGACCCGCAAGTATCGTTTATCCTCGATATAGGCGGGCAGGACATGAAAGCTATATTCATTGACAATGGTGTTATCGACCGCATAGAAATAAATGAGGCGTGTTCTTCTGGTTGCGGTTCTTTCATAGAGACTTTCGCAAAAAAGCTCGGTTATACTCCGCAGGAGTTGTCGGAGG
>JAJPYV010000066.1 GCA_021204735.1 Prevotella sp. | reverse complement strand
TCCCATTGATAAGTCATTATAATGATACTACTTTCAATTACCAAAAAGAATTTTTTTCAGATAGGGAGCACCTCAGCCACAATGGTGCAACTGAATACAGCAAGGTTATCGCAAGTGAAATAAAACAGATAATTAAATAATATTTTTGCTTTATCTTCTTTTTTCGTTAACTTTGCATGGCTATGAAATTAGCATAGCTTTTCACCATTATGGACGACGAGACAAAAAACCAAGATAATTTAGAAGAACAAGAAGATAACATCGAACAACTGAACGATGAGGAAATTGCTAATGTTCATTCTGACTATAAGCCAGTAAACCGGTTTGATGCCTCCGCTGTACACCATTTGAGCGGAATGTATCAGAATTGGTTTCTTGACTATGCCTCGTATGTTATTCTTGAACGCGCCGTTCCACACATAGGTGATGGTCTGAAACCTGTACAGCGCAGGATTTTGCACTCTATGAAGAGGATGGACGATGGGCGGTACAACAAGGTGGCGAACATCGTGGGGCATACTATGCAATTTCATCCTCATGGTGATGCGTCAATAGGAGATGCTTTGGTGCAGTTAGGACAGAAAGACCTTCTCGTGGACTGCCAGGGTAATTGGGGCAACATTCTTACTGGTGACAGTGCAGCAGCACCACGTTATATAGAGGCACGACTTTCTAAGTTTGCTTTGGATGTGGTTTTCAACCCTAAGACTACTGAATGGCAACTAAGTTATGATGGCAGAAATAAAGAACCAATAACTTTGCCTGCAAAATTCCCTATTCTTCTTGCACAAGGTGCAGAGGGAATAGCTGTTGGTTTGTCATCCAAGATACTCCCTCATAATTTTAATGAGATATGCGATGCGGCGATAAGTTATCTCCACAACAAACCATTTACTCTATATCCTGATTTTCCTACTGGAGGAAGTATAGATGTCAGTAGGTATAATGGAGGACATCGTGGAGGTATGCTGAAAGTCAGAGCCAAGATAGAGAAATTAGATAATAAGACTCTCGTAATACGTGAAATTCCTTTTGGTAAAACAACAACTACGCTTATCGATTCAATATTGAAAGCTGTAGAGAAAGGAAAGATAAAAGCGCGTAAGGTGGATGACAACACGGCAGCACAAGTGGAGATACAAATCCATCTTGCTCCAGGCGTATCTTCTGACAAGACGATAGATGCACTCTATGCCTTTTCTGACTGTGAGATAAATATTTCACCTAACTGTTGTGTAATAGAAGACAATAAGCCAAGATTCCTTTCCGTAAATGATGTATTGAGACATTCAACCGATTGTACGTTGAAATTGTTGCAAAAGGAACTTGAAATTCGGAAGCATGAACTTTTGGAACAGCTGCATTTTTCTTCTCTTGAAAAGATTTTCATAGAAGAGAGAATTTACAAGGACCGTAAGTTTGAGCAAGCTCCGGATATGGATGCCGCCTGTGAGTACATTGACTACCGCCTTACACCTTTCTATCCACAGATGATACGTGAGGTTACAAAGGATGATATCCTGCGCCTTATGGATATAAAGATGGCAAGGATATTGAAATTCAATAAGGACAAGGCGGATGAGTTGATTGCTAAAATCAAAGAGGAAATTGAACAGATTGACAGGGATCTCAATAATATGGTGGAGGTTACGACCAACTGGTTCAAGTATTTGAAAACCAAGTACGGTGCTGCTCATCCAAGAATAACTGAGATAAAGAATTTCGATACTATTGAGGCGGTAAAAGTTGTTGAGGCTAATGAAAAACTATATATCAACCGCAATGATGGATTTATGGGTACTTCCTTGAAGAAAGATGAATTTATTTGTAGTTGTTCTGATATTGATGATATCATTATTTTCTACAGGGACGGTAAATACAAAGTAATCCGCGTTGCTGACAAAGTTTTTGTAGGAAAGAATATTCTCCATGTTGCCGTATTTAAGAAAAACGATAAGCGTACTATCTATAATGTGGTTTATCGTGACGGAAAACAAGGAAAATACTATATGAAACGTTTCTTCGTGTCTGGAGTAACACGCGACCGTGAATATGATCTTACACAGGGTGTGCTTGGTTCTCGTGTCATCTATTTCACTGCAAATCCAAATGGTGAGGCGGAAACGATAAAGGTAACTCTTGATCCAGCTCCACGCTTAAAGAGTATTTTCAAAGAATTTGATTTTTCAGAAGTTGCTATAAAAGGGAGAAATGCCCGTGGTGTAGTACTTACTAAATTCAGCGTACACCGCATCTCACTTAAGAGTCATGGCAGAAGTACGTTAGGTGGGCGCATGGTATGGTTTGATCCAGATGTTAAACGACTTAATTATGATGAGCATGGGATGCTGCTCGGTGAGTTTAATGAAGGCGATAGCATACTTGTTGTACTTGAAAACGGGGATTTTTATATAACTGACTTTGACTTGAACAACCATTATGAGGACAATATAAAACTCATAGAGAAATTCGATTCAAATAAAGTATGGACTGCTCTGCTTTATGATGCCGACCAGCAAGGTTATCTTTATATGAAACGTTTCATGATGGAGGCGACAAAGAAGAAACAGAATTATTTGGGTGATAATAAGGACAACAGTCTTGTATTGCTCACTGACGAGTCTTCTCCTCAATTCAAGGTAATATTTGGAGGTGATGACTCGTTCCGTGGTGATGTCGAAATCGATGCGGAACAGTTTGTAGGCGTAAAAGGCTTCAAAGCAAGAGGAAAGCGTATTACTACATATCAAGTCGATAGTGTTGAATTACTTGAGTCTTTGGACAATTCAGAAGATGATGAAGAATTGAAAGATGATAATAGTGATGATATTAGTTCCGATGAGACAAAAGAAAATCTTGATCCCGATGCAGGTAAGTCACAAAGCCAGGTAATTGATGAAATAACAGGACAACTTACTCTTTTCCCTAACAATGAGAATGATTAGAATCCTATTTTTTTTCGCAATTGTTTTGTTTCCGTTATACATTAATGCACAGTTTGCTGACACGATACGGAATAAAAAGTTCATAACAAATGCTCAGTTAGTGAGTGTGGGTTATACGAATATTTTGGATACTTATCTATCTCAAGAGAAATATACGGGTATAGAGCTACGTTACATATCTCATACTATACGTGAACATGAGGGCAGTCCATGGTCACGCTTGTTGATGCACCAAGGTAGTCTTTCTTCTGTTGAGAGTCGTTCGGGTGATGGACATGAGTTTGGCGGAATGTACACTTTTACATACGGGCTGCATTACAATTGGAAATTTCTGTCAGGAAAGTTGACCATAAGGGCTGGAGGACAGGCGGATGTAAATATTGGTTTTCTTTATAATACCCGTAACAGCAATAATCTTGCACAGTTTCGTTTGGGACTCAACATTTCTCCTTCTGCAGCTATGGCATATCGTTTCAGAATAGGTAAACATTGGTCTGCCTTAAATTATGATATTAGTGTGCCGTTATTGGGAATAAGATTCTCACCTAATTATGGGCAATCATATTATGAGATTTTCAACAAGGGAAACTATGACCATAATGTCGTACCGACTACTATCGTCAGTACACCTTCGCTATGGCAGTTGCTCACTTTTGACTTTACGTTGCATAAAACTACATTCCGCTTAGGTTATTTAGGCGATTTTGAGCAGGCGAAAGTGAATCACTTGAAATATCATAATTATTCGAATACGTTCGTTATAGGCATAGTTCGCCAGTTTAATCTTACAAAAATTATCCCATGAAAAGGTCATTAAAAGTGATATTACATAACCAGCAGTTTTCTGTAGAGGGCCTTTTCAAACCCTTACGGTGGGTGTTTTTATGCTCATTATGCTTTATATTTTTTCCTATTATCACTTCTTGTGTGGATGAAGACGAGTTTGATGATAATCCTGAAGGCAATTTTGAGGCTCTTTGGAAAATAATGGATGAACATTACTGTTTCTTTGATTATAAGAATAAGGAATACGGATTGGACTGGGATGAGGTGCGGTTAAGATATTCTAAACAGGTAGATGCAAATATGAACAGTTTACAGTTGTTTGAGGTTCTTGGTAATATGCTTGGTGAACTTCGTGACGGTCATGTGAATTTGTATGCCTCTTTCGATCAGGCGAGATATTGGAGTTGGAAAGAAGACTATCCAACTAATTTCAGCGATACCCTGCAACGCCGCTACCTTGGCACTGACTATATGATTTCTTCTGGTTTGGAGTATCGTAAACTTGATGACAACATAGGATATATATATTGTGGTTCTTTCTCAAATTCATTTGGCAGTGGAAATCTTGATGAGATTATGATGGCATTAGCTACGTGCAACGGTCTTATTTTAGATGTAAGAAGTAATGGGGGAGGGATGCTCACCTCTGCTGAAAAGTTGGCTGCCCGTTTCACCGACAATGAGATTCTTGTAGGTTATATGCAGCATAAAACGGGCACAGGTCACAGTGACTTTTCTTCGTTGCAGGAACAAACGCTGAAACCTTCAAGTGGTATAAGATGGCATAAACGGGTGGTTGTCCTTACGAATAGGGAGGTGTTCAGTGCGGCAAATGAGTTTGTAAAATATATGAAATGCTGTCCTAATGTTACTGTTGTCGGTGATAAGACTGGTGGTGGTGCAGGTATGCCTTTCAGTAGTGAATTGCCGAATGGTTGGAGCGTAAGGTTCAGTGCATGTCCTATGTATGATAAGGACAAGAAATGTACGGAATTTGGCATTGACCCAGACTATGAGGTACAACTTACAGATGAGGACTTTGCCAAAGGTGAGGATACGATAATTGAATATGCAAGAATGTTAATCAACCAATAAAAGAATAAACATAAATATTTTGTATTATGAATATAACAGAAAGATTTTTAAATTACGTCAAGTTCGACACACAGTCGTCTGAGGAGAGTGAGAATGTGCCCAGTACATCCAAACAACTTGTCATGGCAAGATACCTCAAGGAGGAAATGGAAAAAGAGGGTCTTGAAGATGTGGAAATGGATGACAAGGGTTATGTTTATGCTACTTTAAAGTCGAATATTGACAAGAAAGTACCTACAATCGGTTTTATCAGTCATTATGATACGTCGCCAGATTGCAGTGGAGCAGACATTAAGCCTCGTATTATAAATAATTATGACGGTAATGACATTGAGTTGTCACCTGGAATAGTATCTTCCACGAGTAAGTTTCCTGAACTGTTGGATCACAAGGGTGAGGATATCATAGTTACAGATGGACATACCTTGCTCGGTGCTGACGACAAGGCAGGAATTGCCGAGATAATGCAGGCGATGTGCTTTTTACGTGACCATAAAGAGATTCCTCATGGTGATATCCGAATAGCTTTCAATCCTGATGAGGAAATCGGTATGGGTGCTCATCACTTTGATGTTGAGAAATTTGGTTGTGAGTGGGCTTATACCATGGATGGCGGAGACTTAGGTAATTTGGAATATGAGAATTTCAATGCTGCTTCCGCAAAAATCAACATCAAGGGTATCAGTGTACATCCTGGTTACGCTAAGGGAAAAATGGTGAATGCCAACCGTCTTGCGGCTGAGTTCGCCACTATGCTTCCTGCTGATGAGACTCCTGAGACAACAGAAGGCTATGAGGGCTTTTATCATTTGCTTGGCATAGAGTCAAATATTGAGAATGCCCGACTGTCATATATCATAAGAGACCACGACAGGAATAAGTTTGAAAGTCGTAAAGAGCATATAGTACAATGTGTCAGAAGAATGAACGAAAAATATGGTGAAGGTACTGTCACTGCTGAAGTAAAAGACCAATACTATAATATGAAAGAGAAGATTGACCCGATGCCACACGTCATAGACCTTGTATTGAAGGCTATGAAGGAATGTGGTGTAACTCCGAAAGTAGAACCGATACGAGGTGGTACTGACGGTGCGCAACTATCTTTCATGGGTCTGCCTTGTCCTAATATTTTTGCCGGCGGTATAAACTTCCATGGACCTTTCGAGTTTGTATCAATACAGGTCATGGAGAAGGCAATGCAGGTAATTGTCAAGATTTGTCAACTGACTGCAAGGAAATAATTATAGTTATCTTTCCCTGCTTAGCGGGGAAAGTTTTTACCATTTCAATTCACCGTATTTCTCCTTGTACCACAGTTGCCATGAGTTGACAATATTTTGCCATACCACGTATGCGCAGGGGGCGATGGCTGCTGTTGGGTTTAGGAAATTCATGGTCAGCCATATCCCTAATATGGTGTTCTTCTGCCCAAGTGCCTGTCCTGCATTGATGCTTTCACCAGAACGCTTTCCCACAGCCTTTCCCAATGAGAAGAGAAATAGGGTGACGCCAAGTGGAAGTACTATCAAGAGCAGCATTGTCATGCCACCTACGGTAGCACAGGTGATATTATGGACTGTCATTCCCATTACTATTGAGAGGTTGAATGCCCAAATGTAGAAAGCGATGTTCTTGTGCAGGTTTAGTCTTTCTGTTAGTTTGGGTAGGTAGCGACGGGTGAGCTGTGCAAGAAAGAGGGGTAATATCAGCACTGTTATCAGTCGCTTGAAAATAGCGAGAAAAGCGACTATGAAAGTGATGTCTGTCTCTTTTTCTACAAGAGGAAAGAAAATAGGTATCGTAATCGATGCGACACAGTTTACAATCAGGATGAACACGGTGAGTGATGCTGCGCTGCCGCCCAATTTCTCAGTGATTACCGGGGCAGCGATGGCAGTAGGACTGATGATACAGATAAATACGCCTTCGAGTATCAATTTTGTATTGTAGTCATGCACAAGTAGTATCACGCCTACCATAATAGCCGACATTACGACTATGATAACTTGTAGCCAGAAATGCCATGCCCGTGGGCGCAACTCTACTATTTTCATCTTTAAAGATGATACATAGAACATCAAAAAAAGAAGTATCGGCAGTAGATTCGTTATATATGGTGCCACTGCAATGCCTATTGGTTCGAGTGGTTGGAGTTCTGTAAACAGTAAATAAACCAAAGCACCCATAACCATGGAACAAGGTAATGTCCATTTCTTCACGAATCGAATTAGTCCCATAAAAATTAGTGTTGGCTTCTGCTAAATATTAGACTGTTTGGTATTTTCTGCCATTTGCCATTTACGGCAAATTTCAATGTACTGCCATTTTTCTTTTGATAGTTGTATGTTCCATCATCATTTAACTTTATCACAGCTGTAAAGTCCTCACTGCCATAATCATTTATAACCTCTATTTCTGCAGTTTTTTTGTTTATGATTCTCGAAGAAGTTATAAACCATTTACTGGTGCTTTGCATGGAGCCCCAAAAGCCGTCGAGTTTGCCCAATGCCTCATTGTCAGGTGCGATAATATTCTTGTCGTAAAGGTTCATCTTTATATATATTTTGTACTCGTCATTGCTTATTTCGACATTGAAAGGTTTTTGCTCTTGTGCCGCAATATGTAATGAAATGATACTAAATACAAGTATAAGTAGATACTTTTTCATGATATAATCTGATAATTACTATAATTATTATAAAATCAATTCACGTGTTAGTATGCTCTCTAATTCTTCTGCTGAAAGACGCAATTGAAATTGTCCTTTTATGGCTACTGATATGCTTCCTGTCTCTTCCGACACAACAATAGATACAGCATCGCTGTCTTGTGACATGCCTAATGCGGCTCTATGGCGTAATCCCAATTCTTTTGGGATGTCAATACTGTGACTTACAGGAAGGATGCAGCCTGCTGCTCGTATGCGTTTTTTTGAAATTACCATAGCACCATCGTGCAGTGGAGAATTTTTAAAAAAAATGTTTTCAATGAGTCTTTGGTTGATATTTGCATCAATTGTATCACCAGTTTCCACGATACTGTCGAGTGGGGAAATACGTTCAATCACTATCAATGCTCCTACTTTCGCACGTCCCATATTCATGCAAGCCATTACTACTGGCATTATCGACTCACGGTCTGCACGGTTCTTCTTATCTCCAGATGTGAACAATCGTATAAAACCTTTCATTCTATGGTGTCCACCAAGGTCATATAAGAACTTGCGTATTTCTGATTGGAATATCACTATCAAGGCTATTACACCCACACTGACAAGTTTGTCCATTATACTCCCAAGCAATCGCATTTCTAATATCTGACTCACGAAAAGCCAAATCAAGATAAACACCATTATGCCAATGAACACGTTGAGCGACCGTGACTCTTTCATTAATCGATAGATATAGTACAGCATCAATGCGACGCAAACAATATCGATAACGTCTTTTATGCCAAAATCAAACATATTTCAAAGTTTCTTTTACTATTTTTATTGTTTCTACACACTGCCTTACGTCATGAACACGCAGTATGGAAGCGCCAGATTGCAGCATGGCAATTGTGTTAATTACCGTAGTTCCATTAAGGGCTTCATCAGCAGAAGTGTCAAGGAGCTTGAATATCATAGATTTCCGTGATACTCCAACAAGTAATGGTAGCTCAAATTCACGTAGTTTCCCAAGATTGGCAAGCAACTCGTAATTCTGTGAAAGCGTTTTGCCGAAACCGAAACCAGGGTCAAGGATTATGTCCTTTGCTCCTAAATCTCTCAACTGTTGTACCTCTTTTGCAAAAGTTTGCATCATGGTGGTAATGTCTGGTTTGACAGACATTAATATGTAAGGAATACCTAATCTTGCTATCGTCTTAAACATTTCAGGATATTCACCATCTTCTATTTTTCTCTCACTAATGGAATTTGAGGAATCCGAACCTCCAAATGCACCATTGACATTTCCTTCTGACACGTCATTGATTATGTTTACGTCAAACTCGCTCACTGCCATCTCTGCCACTTCGGGGCGGAAAGTATCAACAGATATTATCGCATTGGGTTGCACGCTCCTTACTGTTTTCAGTGCCATTCGCATACGTTCCATTTCCTCACCGACAGTTACTTGGGTAGCTCCTGGACGTGTGGAGAAAGCTCCGATGTCTATAATTGTGCCTCCTTCTGCAATAATCTGGTCGGCTCGTTGCGCTATATCGTACTCCGTTTGCTTGCGGCTTTTCACATAGAATGAATCTGGAGTGATGTTGATAATACCCATAGCCTGTGGTTCAGACAAGTTCAATAACCGTCCATTTACATTTATGGTATATTCAGGAAAGCCTTTCACGATAGTATTTTCATATAAAAATTTATAATCGCAAAATTACATATAAATAATGAGAACATAGCTGTTTTGACTTTTTTTTGCTAAGTAATGTAGTCAAATGTCAGTTTGGCATTGGCATAAAAAAGCCTGTCGCTTGCATTGATAAGCGACAGGCTTTTTAAAATGTTTATATGGTTGTTACTTAACAACTTTCAATACTCGTGGACAGATGCTGTTGCCACTTACGCGGAGCAGTAACATTCCTGTTGGAAGTCCGGAGAGTGATGTCTCTGATGATGACAGTTGACGTGATAACAACAGTTGACCATTAGTTGAATAAACATTCAAGACGCTTCCAAGGGCATTCTCACTTATGTGAAGAGTGTTAGTTGCCTTGTCGTAGCTTATTTCCGGTCTTTCCATGCTAATCACAGTACCGATACCATTTGATGGTTCATCATAATCACCCATAAGAGTGTTCAAGTAAACTTCCAATGCTGTGTAACCGTCATCACAAATGGTGTTACGGTCTTCAGCATTGTTCGGGTCAAGTCCATGCGCATTTTCCCACTCGTCTGGCATTCCGTCACCATCTGTATCAGCAGGTACTGTATAATCAGTAGAGTAGTCAAAGAAGCCCTCTGCATCACCCTCAACATCAATAATACCTTTTAAGTGTGATACTGAACCGGTCCACGTACAAGTTCCGTTTTTAAGGTCATTGATGATACGCTGCTCTACTTTATCCCGGTTTACCGTTCCTACAGTATTTACTACTGTGTTAAAAGCATCTTCCGCAGTCTCGTAGTCATATATCATGTAATCTTCCGGAACGTATGTCGGGTATTTGCCTTCTATCAATGAGTAACGATAGTAAGGTGTTTGTGTTACTATACGCTCATCTACCCGTATATCATCCAGGGTGTAAGTTTCCACTGATACTGCTGTCCAGTTGTCGGCAGTTGCTGCATCGTTGCCTTCCATCACGTTTCCGTTGATATACCACTTTGCAGGTCCCCATGAAGTGGCACCATCACGGGCATAACTTGAAAGTACAAATTTTGAATTTGAAGGACTTTCTGGTCCTGGCTTGTAGTAGTTGTTCATGAAGTTGCACTCATGAGCGGAGTTCAAACCATTGTAGTTACTGATGTCTGCCGTGTTCTCACCACCATAACAAGCGGTTGATGTACCCCAGTTAAAGTTTACATTATTGATGTATTCAAGGAATACCACATAATCCTCGCCGCGTGCTCCGTTGAAACGTGGACTACGACTGTGATTGTTGGCGAGCAGATTGCGGTAATATGTGGCTGGTGAGCCTCCCCACTGACTTGCATAGCCTCGTGCACCTTTGGAGTGCCCGGCATTGTAAAGTCCCTCGTGGACGATACAGTTCTGTACGGTCAGGAAATGACTGTCTTGCGTGTCCATAACCTCCTCAACCGACCAACCGAATGAACAGTGATCCAAAATGTAATTCTCACAGTTTTCTCCTCCGAATGCACTTTCAGCATATACCTCACCATCTGAATCCAACTGCCCTATGCGGAAACGTACGTTACGTATGATGAAATTCTCTGAACCGCCTACATTTAATTTGTCGTGCGTGATTATAATACCATCACCAGGCGCTGTCTGACCGGCAAGAGTCCAGTCTGCACGGTTTACTTTCAATGGTTCTGTCAGATGTATATCACCGCTGACGGCGAAGACTATAGTAATAGGCTCATCAGGATATTGCTCGAATGCCCAACGCAATGAACCAGTGCCGCTATTGGCAAGTGACGTAACAGTTACTACCTGACCGCCACGACCGCCTGTGGTATATTTTCCAAAACCTTCTGCTGTCGGGAATGCAAGCAATTGTGTAGTTCCGGTCACAGCTACGGCATCAGAGGTAACGCCATGTTTGGATACGCTGCGAACTTTATATACAGACTTATCATCTGTATCCTTTGAATATGAGGCATTCTCAATAAAGTCTACAAACACATCATCTTTATAGATAAGATACCCCACTGCCATATCATCACTCTCCCATGTGATTTCTGTATCACTGACGGTGAAATTAGTAGGTGCGGCTGCTCCATTTAATATTGTAGCATAGTCGAACGGCACATCAGACTCTTTTGCGAAGAGGAATTCAGGGTTCATATAAGCCTCTACCTCATCATCTGTTGCCTGATAACTGAAAGAGGCACGTGAGGATGTGTCAACAAGATTTCCATCTGTATCAACATTCTTGTATTCAAGATAAGAACATTTCTCTTCGTTACCGTTCCATGCTAACCAGCCGGCAGAATTGATATGACTGCCAAGGGTGCACTGCAAGAACATTGTACCGCATTTCTCTTTCCAGGGACGACCAAGGTAGTATGCACCGTCAGCTACTCCATCTTCTGCCGTGATGTTACAGTTGCGGAAACATAAGCCGGCATAGAACGGACTATTGCTCAATTCCGGATAACGGGCACTTATCATGGTAACAGAGGCATCAGCTGCTGCTGTTATATAACCACCACCTTTAACACAATGTATCTCACAGTTCTCAAACCATTCGAGACCACTGTCATAAATGAAATCGGTGGCACCCTCAATTGTACAGTTCGTGAAATATCCTCTTGAGCTGACATTTGACTTGTAAGTATCTTGATAACCGCTCAATAAGCAGTTATTGAATATGTGTGCGTCTCCGTTTGTATACAGGGCCTCTGCCTGTCCTACATTGCCGCTTGTATTACGGATTGTTATGTTTTCCGCATAGAAACGGGATGTATAAACATTTAGGGCTGCGCAGTCATTGTAAGTGTTGCTGGAGTTGTTGCTACCACGGTCAACAGATGAAGTGAGTATTGTTGTCTCCTTATTTTCACCGATAAGACTAATGTACTTGTCGTGGCTCGATTTTGTACCACAATATATATTCTCATCATATACACCCGGACGTATGTAGATTATTCCGCGTGAACCGTCTGGCACGGCATTTATGGCTGACTGGATTGTCGTATAATCACCTGTACCATCCTGTGCAACAGTGGCAAGCACAATGGGTGCGTTGGCATCAGGAGCAGTATCTTCCGTTTCGCTTTCGTTTTCACTGTCAAGGTCGGAAAGTTCGCCCACGTCACTCACAGGATTATTACGGGCATACTCTGCTTCATCCGCCGTAATCTCGTTTCCGAAAATCTGTATCTTGTGTACACGGGGTGCCTGCATTTGGGCTGTAGAGTCAACTGCTGTGCCAAATGGAGAATTGCCATCTTCATCCACCTGAACCAATGTCTGACCATTGTCACCATCCCATACTCTCCAACGGATAGACACATCACTTGCGTCTATCACGTTCTCCATGAAATAGCCCTGGTCGCTGAACATGGTCCAACCGCTCTTCTGTTTTTCAGAACCCATCCAAACAAGAGGTTCCCAATCTCCGTCTCCAATCTTCACATCACATTTAATGCCACGTCCCCAAGAAGTGGATGACCATGACCACTGCACACGCTCCACGTATGGGATATGGTCTATCTCCATCCAACCATGAAGACTGACTTTCGTATGTGTCGTGACATCGAGAACACCAGCGTTACGGCACATCTGTACAAAACCAGCCTCTCCGTAATTTGGGACACCATTTTCGTCATATTGGATATTGTCCTCAAGGTATGTAGTGTGCCCTGGCACTGTCCAGTTATTGTAATTGTCAACACTGTTTCCAGTACAACTCTGGCCTTCGTAATATTGACGACAGAAAGCTGCTGTTGCTCCCGCATAACCATTATACGACTTTTTGGTGGCGAAGGTACAGTTGTGAAACAGCACTGGGTATGTGATCTCCGTTCCTCCGTTTGCAGGTGTCTCAAGTATAGCATTTATGTAAGCACCATCATCATACTCTGGACAGTCTACTCCTGTCTCACCTGTCCAAGTATCAGGCCAGGTGTCATCACTGAAGTTAATGTCTATCACCTTTGGATATGTCGATGAATTGCTCCATTCAGCAACCACCGATTCAGGATCAAGACTGCCTTCAATCGTTGCATGTATTGACATTATCGTGAAAAGTATCAATACTGTTGTTAATAATGTTTTTTGGTAATTAAACATGATTGTTGGATTAAGATTTTATAGTTAAATGATTTATAATTGTAAATTTTAATTAGTAAATGGATTTTTAGAAAGAATATATTTAGGTTCACAAGGTGTTTTTTAATACCCATGTTTTTAAGTGGCAAATATACAATAATTTTATATTTTTCATT
>JAJPYV010000245.1 GCA_021204735.1 Prevotella sp. | reverse complement strand
GTTGTCAACAGTATAAAACTTATAATTGCTTTTTCAACTTATTCACAGCATTCTCCAACGATTCTGTCGGTTCAATGATGTTGTAGTCTTTCCAGTAATCCTCGTTCCAGTATTCTTTCACCACATCATAGAACACCTCGTCAGGCTTGAATGCATCCTTACGGTTAATAACATGTTCGGGATTTTCTTCCTGTTCCACAACTACCATTTCGGAACGGGCAGTAAAGGATGAGGAGAACAACCTCTTTTTCCAGTCGCACTTGAAGCGCATCACATTGCAGATATAATTCAAGATGGTCTTGTCGCTCTGTTGTCGGTAAGTAACAAGAAAACTCACTTCTTGCGGACGGAAACGCAATCCTGCGGGTTTTTTATGGAGTATGGCAGCAATTGCTTTATCCCGGTCAGAGAGGTCGAGAGAGAACTCGGCACGGGTAAAGGATAATCGTTCACAGTCGATATATACCTTGCCGATTAATAACGGATAATTTAAATGAACACAGGGCTTGAAACTTATAACGTACTGTATGCGGTTGTCAATCATGGCTGGCGTTTCTTGCGTAAATTCATAATAGTCTAAGTCTCTAATGTCAAACAGTGCGTCAGCATTTTTCACTATGTCCATATTGACGGACAGCAAAGGACCGCCCATCACTTTTATTGCTAACGTGTCGCTCTCTTTCTGACTAAGCAAGCGGCGTGCCTTGACAAGCTGCACCTTGTCTTGGTCAACATATCGTTTCTTGTATGATGTCTTGTAAACGTCGGTTATTGCCTCAGAAATACCGATATAGCGGTGTCCTTTTTGTATTGTCTCACGGTAGAACGTGCTAAGCATATTATCTGAAAGAGGATAGTTGTCTGGTATCTTATACAGAGCTTCTTTCACGATATTGCGTGGGTCTCCATAAACCACCACCTCATTCAATTGTTTTGTGTTGGGTGTCATCCAGATATTGGCAGTGAGTTTACCCGATTCAGGTTTCTCTTTTGCCGTATAGTGTGCGTTGGCATAACCTATATGCGACATTTCCAATTTAGGTGCGGATGAGCGATGAGGTATTTTCAGGGAATAATATCCCTCAGCATTCGTTACCGTGCTG
Organism: Prevotella sp.; assembly: GCA_021204735.1. GTDB lineage: Bacteria > Bacteroidota > Bacteroidia > Bacteroidales > Bacteroidaceae > Prevotella. The sequence continues at coordinate 12,351 of JAJPYV010000245.1, read as the reverse complement.
ATTGATGTCCCCATAAGCGACACATTTACGTTTTCCAATTTCTTCCCACTCTCCCTGTCGTACACCGTACCCGAAATCACCATCTCGTATTTATTCCCAGTTTGTCCTTGTGCCATAGTCGGACAAATGCTTGCACAGAAAAGTACAAACATTAATAAAGAGATTTTTATTATCGGATAATGTTGGAGTTTCATTTTATTTTCATTATTAACATACGCCCCGTTGGGGCGTTGGCCTCAATAAATTGGGTCCCTACAGTGGGTGAGAGTCTCTACAGGGGTTTATTTCATATACCATTGTCCATTGCGTTCCACCATAGGCACTGCGACTTCCTCGTTTAGACTGTCTCCGAAGCACATTACGAGGAAGGCGGTTGCTGTTCTCCCGATGGTTTCACCTTTTGTGTCCTTGATATCCTCGTTCACGCAGTTTACTACACGTATTTCATAGATGCCGCTGTGCTCGTTTTTCATGTTTTCCAAGAACATTTTGGCATTCGCAATGAGTTGTTCTCGATAACTGACAGGCACGGTGTCAGGCAGGTACATCCCCCTGACAAACTGCTCACTGTTGCCATTCAGCAGCAGGTCGTAATACTCCTTTGCCGCTACTGCTGCCGCAATGTCTGGCTTCTCCTCTTCATGGCATGAAAACAGTAGCGGAACAATCCCAAGGCATATTATGAACAGCAGTTTTTTCATTTATGCCTGATGAAGATGTTTATCGGAGATCCGGTCAACGTCCAGTTCTCACGAATTTTGTTTTCCAAGAACCGCTTGTAAGTTTCCTTGATATACTGAGGCAAGTTGGCATAGAACACGAAAGAAGGAATCTGCGTGTTAGGAAGTTGAGAACAGTATTTTATTTTGATGTATTTGCCTTTAATAGATGGTGGTGGATATGCCTCGATAAGTGGCAGAAGCACCTCATTGAGTTTTGTGGTCCCAATCTTCACCTTGCGGTTGAGATATACATCCTTTGCTGTTTCAAGAACCTTAAATATGCGTTGTTTGGTGAGTGCGGATGCGAATATGATAGGGAAGTCGGTAAATGGCGCCATGCGGTTGTGGATAGCATCCTCGAATGTTTTTATCACCTCTTGACTCTTGTCTTCTACCAAGTCCCACTTATTCACTACCACCACGAGCGACTTGTTGTTCTTTTGTATCAATTGGAATATATTCAGGTCTTGTGCCTCAATGCCTCGTGTGGCATCAATCATAAGAATGCATACATCCGAGTTTTCTATCGCACGAATGGAACGCATCACACTGTAAAACTCCAAATCTTCTGTTACCTTGTTCTTGCGACGTATGCCTGCGGTGTCAACCAAGTAGAAGTCAAAGCCAAACTTGTCGTAACGGGTATAGATGCTGTCTCTTGTAGTTCCCGCAATCTCTGTAACAATGTTGCGGTTCTCACCGATGAAAGCATTAATCAGACTACTTTTTCCTGCATTCGGGCGACCTACTACGGCAAAGCGAGGAATCCCTTCTTCAAGGATTTCGTTGTTCTCACTTTTGAGTTTTGACACCACGATATCCAATAGGTCGCCTGTTCCGCTACCAGATACAGAACTGATACATATCGGGTCACCAAGTCCTAACTTGTAGAATTCCGCCGCCGAGTATTGCTGGTTGTTGTTGTCAACCTTGTTTACAACTACGACAACAGGTAATTTCGTGCGGCGCAGGATTTGGGCAACATCCTCATCCCAGTCGGTTACACCTGTCTGCACGTCAACCATAAAGAGCACAATGTCCGCCTCTTCGGTGGCGATAATAACCTGCTTGCGTATTTCCTCCTCAAAAATATCGTCTGACTTAACAACCCAACCGCCAGTGTCTACAACGGAAAATTCCCTGCCATTCCAGTCGCATTTCCCATATTGACGGTCACGTGTGGTTCCTGCCGTGTCACTCACTATTGCCTGACGCGTCTTTGTCAATCTGTTGAAAAGGGTGGACTTTCCTACATTGGGTCGTCCAACTATTGCTACTAAATTTGCCAATTTTTTATTTTTTATTTTTTATTTCTTATTTTGCGCAGCACCGTAGCCGAAGTTTTCCAGTTCTCTTTTGGAGCTTCGCCAGTCTTTGTCCACTTTTACGAACAGTTCAAGGTATATGCTCTTGCCGAAGAAGCGTTCGAGAGACTTTCTCGCCTCTGTTCCTATTCTTTTCAGGGCAAAACCGTTATGACCAATAACTATGCCTTTTTGCGATTCCCTCTCTACGTATATCACAGCATTTATATGAATACGTTTGTTGTCTTCCTTAAACGATTCTACACTCACTTCCACAGAATAAGGTATTTCTTTGTCGTAATACAGAAGAATTTTCTCCCTGATTATCTCACTCACGAAGAAGCGTGCGGGCTTGTCGGTAAGTTGCTCCTTATCGAAGAATGGGGGAGAGTCAGGCAACAGTTCCTTTATGCGTTTAAGCAGGACATCAGTGCCGAACTTATTCAATGCAGATATTGGTAATATCTCCGCCTGCGGTAATAGTTTATGCCAGAGTTCCACAAGTTCTCCCACTTTTTTCTCATCGCTCTCATCTATCTTATTGATAAGTAAGATGATGGGAATAGTCATTTTCCCAACTTTTTCAAGGAAATCAGCGTTCTTCTCAGGGTTTTCCACCACATCGGTAACATATAGCAGAATATCAGCATCTTGGAGTGCTGATTCCGAAAAAGCAAGCATAGATTCCTGGAGCATATAGTTAGGCTTGAGCACACCAGGAGTATCAGAGAATACAATCTGCATATCATCAGTATTTACAATACCCATTATACGGTGACGAGTTGTCTGCGCCTTGAATGTGGCAATACTTATCCGCTCCCCGACGAGACGATTCATCAGTGTTGATTTTCCCACATTGGGATTGCCTACTATATTTACGAACCCAGCCTTGTGCATCTGTAATATACTCGTTTTTATCGCTATTTTTTGTTATGCCAACAATTGGCACATACTATGCATTTTAATTAATTGTGCAAATATACTGAAAAAATATGAATGTCAACCATTTTCAAGCATGAGTGGATTTTTAATTTTTAATTTTTAATTTTTAACGGTACAGCGTAAATTCGGAATTCTTACCTTCGGCATACTTTTCTGCCAACCTGATGATATATTCTGCATTCGCCCTGACGCTAATCTCGTTACCGTCGTAACCATTTACGAGAACAAGAAGGTGCCGTGTGTTGATGTCTATTTTCGTGCGCTCGTTGTCACTTGTCGGTGTGCCGACACCACCAAGGGCATCACGGTAAACGGGAAGTCCTGCGATATTGAGCATACCCCTGCCTATTCCCTCGTAAGGCTCTCCCTCACGACCTACACCAAGTGTCAGCGTATCACCATGAAACTTGTCGGCATCGAAACCACCGATACTGTAGCCGTAAGCGATACTTGCGAGGTTTATCAAATCCACGAGCGTATCTATTTGGTAAAGGCTCTTTCCCTGTATCATCCTACGGATTAATGCCTCAGAAGCTGGGCGATACCTGCTTGGGTCTTTGCCACATGCACGATATACCCTACGTGTTGCCTCTATGCCCGATATTTGCTTTATCGTCTCTGTCGTATATTCTGACTTGTATTTTTTGCCCCATTCGTCTATCTCCGCCCATAGTTCAGCATTATACTTGCTGTTGTGAACTTCAGCTTCTACCACAGCACCTACAAAATTAGGGCATACCGTCTCAATCTCTTGTGAAACAACCACTTTCATTTTCATCTTTATATCTCCTTTTTTAAACCCCTCGAATTCGAGGGGTTAGCCATTTGTAATTTCATGTGAATATACGCCCCGTTGTGGCGTGCGGACTCAACAAGTTGTGTCCCTACATTGGGTGAAGGCGAGTGCATTCGGCTTCAGCCGCAATGAATTTTTAACTTTTAACTTTTAATTTTTCAAGGAATTCTTCTTCGCTCATAATCCGTATTCCGAGTTTTTGGGCTTTCAGTAGTTTAGAAGGTCCCATGCTCTCGCCAGCAAGGATGAAAGATGTCTTACCACTTATGCTGCCGACATTCTTGCCACCATTACGCTCAATAATCTCCTTGTATTCGTCACGGCTGTGATGAGAGAAAACACCACTTATCACAATACTCTTACCTGCTAATATATTTGTGGCACTCTGCATCTGCTGTTCGCTAAGAGACATTTGAAGGCCATAACTCCTAAGTCGTTCTACAATCTCCTGATTTGCTGGCGTATGGAAATAAGTAATCACACTTTTAGCGATTATCTCACCGATACCTTCCACCTCCTGCAACTCTTCAAGACCAGCATTAGCGAGAGCATCTATGTTCTTGAAATGACGTGCGAGGAGTTTAGCAGAGATTTCGCCAACAAACCGTATTCCCAAAGCGAATACCACCCGTTCAAACGGCACCTGCTTTGAAGCCTCAATGCCGTTGATAATCTTCATTGCCGATTTCTGACGACTTCCGTCACCGTTTATCTGCTCAACGTTGATTTTGTATAAGTCAGCTATGTTGTGAATCAGTCCTTGACGGTAGAAATCATCCACAGTCTCTGGTCCGATACTATCTATGTTCATTGCCTTTCGGGAAATAAAATGCTCTATGCGCCCCTTTATCTGCGGAGGACAACCAGCATCATTAGGACAATAATAAGCAGCTTCCCTCTCATAACGGACAAGAGTTTCGCCACATTCAGGGCAATGCTTGATGAATGTTACAGGTTGTGACATTATAGGACGTTGCTCCAAATCCACTCCTACTATCTTAGGGATAATCTCGCCACCTTTCTCAACGTAAACATAATCACCGATGTGGAGATCGAGTGAGCGGATGAAATCCTCGTTGTTCAGGGTAGCACGCTTCACCGTAGTACCAGCAAGTTGCACCGGTTCCATGTTGGCAACCGGAGTTATCGCCCCCGTGCGCCCAACTTGGAATGTTACCTCATTGAGGCGAGTGCAAGCCCGTTCCGCCTTGAATTTATAAGCAATCGCCCAACGAGGACTTTTAGCCGTGTAGCCCAACGACCTCTGTTGGCGCAAAGAGTTTACCTTAAGTACTATACCGTCGGTGGCAACAGGCAGGTTCTTGCGCTCTGTGTCCCAATAGTTTATAAAGTCATATATCTCCTGTAAAGTATTCACCTTGCGCATACCTTCACTTATCTTGAATCCCCAGTCACGTGCCTTTTCAAGGTTTTCGTAATGCCCATCACAAGGCAGTTGTTCCCCAAGCAAATAATAAAGGTAGGAATCAAGGTGCCTTTCTGCCACGAGAGCAGGGTTAAGGCTTTTCAATGTACCACTTGCGGCATTGCGAGGATTGGCGAAAAGAGGTTCTTCAGCAGCCTCTCTTTCAGCATTGAGACGCTCGAAAACCTTCCATGGCATCAGGATTTCACCACGTATCTCAAACTCTTGTGGATAGTCATTGCCGTTGAGAACTAACGGTATTGTCTTTATAGTCTTTACATTTGCTGTAACATCATCACCGTGAACACCATCGCCACGAGTAACGCCACGCACAAGTTTGCCGTCGATATATGTGAGAGATATTGACAGTCCGTCGTATTTCATCTCACAGCAAATCTCAAAGTCCTCACCGTTAAGACCTTTTTTCACACTGTTGTAGAAAGTCTCAACTTCCTGTTGACTGTAAGTGTTAGCCAAGGATAGCATCGGATATTTGTGAGTAACCTGCACGAACTCCTGACTGATGTCGCTCCCAACACGTTGAGTAGGGGAGTTGGGGTCTGCCAATTCTGGGTGACGATCTTCAAGATCTTGAAGTTCACGCATCATAAAATCAAAGTCCTGATCGCTTATTTCGGGACTGTTCAATACATAATATTTATAATTGTGCTCATGCAATTCTTTTCTCAACTGCAATATTCTTTCTCTCTCGTCAGTCATAATATATGTTTTTTTACTTTGCAAATTTACAAAAAAATCCTCAAACCATACCACCCGGCAAAGTCTCAAGCAAAAACGAACTTTTATTTTTTATTTTTTATTTTGTCAAATTGATGCAGCGCATCAATTTGACATATCCTGCTCTTTTCACCGCACTACCCTTAAATAGTTTGCGGTATTCATCTTCGGTCAGAGAATGCCACTTTTCTCTTGTCATTCTTAGCAGTTCCTCCTTTGGTTGCAACAATGCCTCTTTTGTGGCAGATGCGAATCTGTTCCAAGGACAGGCATTCAGACAAATATCACATCCATAAATACAATTCCCCATTTTTGCAGCAATTTCAGCAGGTATGTCGTTCTTGTTTTCTATTGTTTGGTAAGATAGACATAAAGATGCATTGAGTATAGTATTATTCTCAACCGCTCTTGTTCCAGAATCAACATTTATGTATTTCAAGGCTCCAGTAGGACAGGCATCGATACAAGCATGGCAGTTCCCACAATGCGGTTTGACAGGCTCATCGTATTCTAATTCCACATCAACAAGCAGTTCCCCCAAGAAAAACATGCTGCCAGCATGAGGAATAATCAGTTGTTGGTTTCTTCCAATCCAACCAATTCCAGCTTTTGCAGCCCAATATTGTTCCAAAACCGGGGCAGAGTCACAGAATGCACGGTAATTGTTCAGTTCCAATTTCGCAGCCAATGTATGCAACTTTTTCTTGACAATATCATGATAATCGTGTCCGAGAGCGTATGCGGCAAACTGCAACTCTTCTTTTGGTAAAGTTTGTGCAGGCGCATAATTCAGAGCCACACACACAATACTTTTAAGACCATCCATGAGCAGGCGAGGGTCAAGTCGTTTATCTATATTTTTTGACATGTACTCCATGTCGGCATGGCATTTTTGCGAGAGCCACATCTTAAACATCGAGGCATAGTTATCGTTAACAGGTTCAGCTTTGGCAATACCACAAGCAAAAAAGCCGAGGTTGCGTGCCTCAGCTTTTATTATATCACTTGAAAGTTTTGAACTCATAACCTTGTTCCTTTAACCATTTCAGAGCTTCAGGCAGAGCATAATGCAATTTGTCGATACTCTTCAACGAATCGTGAAATGTTATTATTGAGCCATTGCGGGCATATCTTTTTACATTGCGAAGAACATCTTCGGCAGTCAGCCATTTACTATAATCACGAGTTACCAAATCCCACATTACGATGCGATATTTGCGTGCTAATGAGAAATACTGATCATAGCGCATCCAACCGTGAGGAGGTCTGAACAGATTTGTATGGATAAGCAAGTTGGTTTTATCCGTGTTCTTGCTGTAATTCTTTGTGGTATGTCTGAAACCACCCCAGTGGTTGTAAGTGTGATTGCCTACCGAATGGCCACCCGCCAAGATTTTTTGGAACAAGTCAGGATACTTATTCACGTTGTCGCCCACTACAAAGAATGTGGCATGAGCATCAAATTTTGCAAGAGTTTCCAATAAGAATGGCGTAGACTCAGGAATAGGACCGTCATCAAAAGTCAGGTACACTGCCTTCTCATTCTTGTCCATTCTCCATATCGCCCTGGGGTATAGCCAGCGCAACCATTTGGCAGGCTGCTCGATAATCATGCGGCATTACTTATTCTTCGTCATCATCATCACCAGCAATATTAGACATGCCCGGTATCTGTCCGCCCTTGCTTTGGTAGGTGGTAATATCCATATCAAGTTGTTTCATCAAACTGTTTGCGAAGTTTTTATCTACCATACTTGCAATATCTATGCAAGAGTTCATTACATAGATGTGCAACATGCAATCCTGCTGAGCCTGACTGAAACGACTTCCACTAAGCGAATTGTACCAAGACATATATTGATGCGAGTTATTGAACAGGGTGTTAATCACCTGTTTAGCATGAGCCGTGTCTTTTAAGAAGGCGTAAGCTCTCGCAATGTCGAGTCCACCACTAAGATAGTTCATCGGCACATTATATTGCGGTATCATCTTCTCGGCGTAAGCAAGTACCTGCTTTGCCTTATCATCTTTCTTCTCCTGTAACAGTTTGATAGCCAATTGTGCGAAAAGTCGTCTGTGAGTGTAGCACATGCGCATAACCGTCTCGTCAAGATAAATGCCTTTCTTGTCGAGGCCGCCATACTTGAACCTTGTCATCATGTTAGTGAATGTACGTTCTGTGTCAAAATTCTTCGCACCAGGCGCATTAGTTGTGAACGGAGTTATTCGGTTGGCAAGACCTTCCTGCACGAAATTATCCCCTAAATTCATGAAATTCTCCTGTCCGACAGTTGTTGCCACATAGACAGGTCGAACCCAGTTGCATTGTGATATTATCTCAAGCATCATCAGGTCGCTCTTATAAAGGGCATTCTTACCTTTCAGAGATATTACCATCTTGTCAGGGATGCTATCAGTTGCCATCATCATACCGCTTTTCCTTACAGCATCCTTGTCTATGGTAAGGAACAAAGTATCTGTTGGGATGAAATGAGTGTCAGGATTGTTTCCGCGAACCCACTTTTCCAAAATGTTCTTCACCTCGAAAGGATTATCTCCAAACGCATTCTTAGCCTCTTCAGGATATTGCTTATAGAAGTCTAAGATTTGCTTTTTAGCACTTGGGTTAACTTCCACATACTCGTTTGTACCAGAGCAATAGTCAAGTCGAGGCCAGGTGATAGGCACAGAAGGAGAGTCGTATGCAGGACGGCACATCTGGTCAATGTACCAGTCAGTCTGAAGGTAACTAAGGTTGCAGACACGCGCTTCAGTTCTTACGCCCTCCACTTCCTGGTTGTACCACAATGGGAAAGTATCATTATCACCATTAGTGAATATAATAGGATTCCCCTCATCTTGCAGCGACATCAAATAGTTCTGACCGAAGTCACGGCAGGTGTAACGCCCGCTTCTGTCATGGTCATCCCAAGTTTGACTTGCCATTTGTATAGGTACTAAGAGACAGAGGATAGATACAACAGCAGCCACTAATGTCGCATTGAGTTTAAATCTCTTCAACAAGTCAATTATAGCGGCAACACCAATTCCACACCAAATTGCGAAGGCATAGAACGAGCCAGCGTAAGCATAGTCACGTTCACGAGGTTGCAATGGAGTTTGGTTGAGGTACAGCACAATGGCAAGTCCTGTCATGAAGAACAGGAAGAATACCACCCAGAACTGACGTATACCACGTTGTCCCCGGTATGCCTGCCAGAACAGACCGATAAGGCCGAGTAGCAATGGTAAACAATAGAACACGTTGTGCCCCTTGTTGTTCTTCAGGTCATCAGGCAGTTTGCTTTGGTCACCCAAACGCCAGTTGTCAAAGAACGGTATTCCTGTAATCCAGTTGCCATGTTCCAGTTCACCATTTCCTTGTATATCGTTCTGTCTTCCAGCAAAGTTCCACATGAAATAACGCCAATACATAAAGTTGCACTGGTAAGAAAGGAAGAAACGGATGTTTTCAAGTTGGGTAGGCATTTTCACCGTCACGTCCTCGCCACATCTGTCGTACGGAACCAAGGAACCATCTATTCCACCCATCCAACTCTCGTAAGACTGTGCGTGAGAAGAGTCCCAGATACGTGGGAACAGCATATTTTGCGCGTAAACATAGTCAATCTTATAACGAACTATAAAATAAGAGTCCTTTTCATCCTTTGAAGCCTTTTCCTTGCGTTGGTAAACAGGAGCACCCTTTTTTGTACGAGGCTTACAGTAGTTGCCCTCACGGTCAAATTTCACTTGAGATGTGTACGCCTGTCCGTAAACCAAAGGACTGTCACCATATTGGTCACGGCTAAGGTAAGAGCCTAAGGTGAAGATATCCTCTGGAGAGTTCTGGTCCATAGGAGTATTAGCCGATGACCTTATCACGATAAGAGCATAGCAAGAATAACCAATCATAAGCATCAGCATGCAGAGCAATGTAGTGTTCTTTATACGAGAGCTTACCAATACTTGTTTTTTCACCTTACGGTTTACAACAAACCAGATAGCAGCAAGGATTACCAATCCTACGATGAAAGCAGTTATGCCATAACCGAAGAATGGAATACCCAACATAGCTATTGACAACACGAAAGAAATGTTGCTGCGCTTGAGACTTTTGTCAGTATAGCTTTCGTAGATTGCCCATATTACAATAGCCACAAGCAAGATAATATAAATTATCTCTCCTGTATTGAACGGACAACCAAGAGTGTTGACGAAGAACAGTTCGAACCAGCCACCCACCTTGATAATACCCGGCACAACGCCATAGAGTATCGCTGCCACAAGGACAAAAGATATGATAAGTGCAATGATTGAGCCTTTCAGATTAGCGTTAGGGAACTTGCGGTAGTAGAATACGAGTACTATCGCCGGTACACATAGGAGGTTGAGCAAGTGTACACCGATACTCAATCCCGTCATATAAGTTATCAGTACAAGCCACCTATCGCTGTGAGGCTCATCCGCATGGTCTTCCCATTTCAAGATAAGCCAGAAAACAATGGCAGTGAATGCGGAGGAGTAAGCATAAACCTCACCCTCGACAGCACTAAACCAGAATGTATCGCTGAAAGTATAAATCAGTGCTCCTACCAAGCCGCTACCCTCAATAGCAATCATCTTGCTTAAGGTCAGCGAGCTCCAGTCTTTCACTATCAACTTACGTGTCAGGTGAGTTATAGTCCAGAAAAGGAACAATATACAAGTAGCACTTAGAAGTGCGCTCATGGTGTTGACCATATAAGCCACTTGTGATGGGTCGCTTGCAAACTGTGAGAACAGATTGGCAGTGAGCATGAAGAACGGTGCTCCTGGCGGATGACCAATTTCAAGTTTGTAACCTGTGGTAATGAATTCTGGACAGTCCCAGAAACTGGCTGTCGGCTCTATGGTGCTACAATAGACAAAAGCGGCTATGACAAAAGTCAACCAACCGATGATATTGTCCACTAATTTAAATTGTTTCATCCGAATCTACTGTTCTTATGTTTCCAAATGTTTTGCGCAAGGTCAAGCGTTCTTATTGTTTCTCAATGGCTTTGCCCAAATGTTACTTAATACAAAATACTAATACAACAGGCTTATCTCCATTGACAACCTGCCGTGACATCGCATAATTTGTGCAAAGATACAAACTTTGCAGTTTTTAGCATTTTAATTATTATATTTTAACGTATATTGAGGATTTCAATTTTTTATTTTATACTCACTTATTCTTCGTTTTTCGCTTGAGAAACTCACACCTATTTTATATAACGTTCTTCCATCCGCCACAAAGGGCAGTTCATATTCCTTGGAATCTATTTGTGCGAGAGCCTTTTCAGCTGGGGTATCAACCTTAAGTTCCATTATATAAATATAGCCTTTTGTTTGCAGAACTATATCAATGCGATCATCAGTAGTCATATACTCTACATCCACATAGAAGCCCATCAGCTTGAATATCAAATACATCGTGTTCTGGAAATATTTTTCCAACTCTCCTGCCAATGCGTATTTGCCGCCATCAAGGAAGGTTTTCAGACTTGACATGAAACCCTCAGCATTGCCAGCTTTAACATAATTGATAAAACGAGCCATATATGCTGCGCTGATTGCCTCATCGCCACTTGTGTACAATGGGAGTAACGACTGCATGAAACCTTCCTCTACCTCACGGTTAGGAAAGCCAAGCTGATATAGATTGAGATCCTCGTCATAGCTTTTTATGGTAAGATACCCGCTCTGGTACAACAAGGGGATTGCGGAAGATTTCATGGAATCCACCTCACAGAGAACCTTTTCCGGTAAAGAATCGAGTTGCATGTTTTTCAGGTCATAGTCGTTTTTCCGTAACATCTTGACGAGGAATGTAGGTGTGCCTGTCCTAAACCAGTAATCTCCGAATTTCCCAGATTTCAAAGCGTTCAGCAGACTGAACGGATTATACATACCGTCAGAATTTGGAGCGAAATGATAACCATCGTATTTTTCCTTCAGTTTTGCGCACGCCTCGTTGTAGGTCATTTTCCTCTTATCCGCAAGGGCTTTTATAGACTCTTTAAAATATGTATATAGTTCCCTTTCTGATATGCCGCAGATGTCGGCAAAACGCTCATCCAAGGTTATATCCTCTAAGTTGTTCAGGTCGCTGAACACACTTAAATGACTGAATTTAGACACTCCGGTAAGGAAGGCAAAACGTATATAGTTGCCCTGTGTCTTCAATACGGAGTATATCGACTTCAATGTCTGGCGGAACTGTTCTTCAAGTTTCTCATCATCAATTGCCGTTAAAATGGGTTTATCATACTCGTCAATTAATATCACGACTTTTTGACCTGTCTTTTCGTAGGCTCGCTCTATGATACCCTTGAAACGGGACGCAAGCGTATCCTCCGTTTCCAAAGATCCATAAAGCCTTTCCCATTTTGCAAGAAT
>JAJPYV010000384.1 GCA_021204735.1 Prevotella sp. | reverse complement strand
TTTTAATAATACTGACTTTTTCATATTTTAGTAGATTTGGTTTTTCTGTTTTAGACTGCAAACTTACACAAAATCCTCAATATATTGGCAAAAAAAGCTATTATAATTTGCTATTTTCTCATCAAAACAAAATCAGCATCACACTTTTTACATGTAATGCTGATTTTTCTTATTCAAATTTAATAAATCTTCCCGTCTCTGCAAGTCCCTTTCAAACTTTGCTCTCCCCTAATGGGGGAGTTGGAGGGGGCTTGATTTTTTATTTAATTTGCTTTCTTGCCACTTGCGTACCATCTTCCATTGTATCAACCTTGATTACTATTCCCTTGTAAGCACTGCTTACGCGTGCTCCTTGCAGGTTGTAGTAAACACTTCTCAATACATTGCCATCGCTGATTGCGTTGCTGATACCTGTAGTACCATCCGATCCGCTAACCTCACCAAAACCACCATACTGGTTTGCAGCACGTACAGTGTAGTCTGCTGCATCACCGTCAGTAACTGTATATGAAGTGCCACTGATGATATCTACCAACTCGTCATTGTTGAATACTGCGTATGCTAATGCATCGTCAACAGCATCCCATGTAAGAGTGCTTTCATCAATTGTTACATCTCCCATAGTTAACTGTGCTGCATACTCTGCTGGTGTCCATGATGGGAATACCTTCTCAAGGGTGTATTCTGCAGCCTCGTCTGCTGTAATGATAGTGTTTATTAAACTGTCAATGGAATTGAATGAAACATAATTCTCACTTGGGGTAATGTCATTTCCATCAGCATCAAGTGTACCATACTCTCCGAATACCGTTGGTATTGTATTATTCATACCTGTTGGATTCCAACGCTCAGTTCTCAAACCTCCAACATCTTTCAATGTCGTGTTCAGGTAAACACACCTCGGCTCATAGTTCCATGCACGTCCGAAATTGTATGTTGTTGCATAGTTTTCTATCGTACATCCGTTGAATACATATCCATAGCTTGAACCTGTTGCTGTGTTAGGTGCAGTGATTGTACATTCTCCTGAAGCACCGTCAGCTGAACGAGACTCTGTCACAAGCGTACATTCGTTGAAGTAAACGGCTCCGTCACCGCAAATAAAGTCAACTGTTCCATGAATTTCCGAGTTCTCGAAATACTTCTCTGCTGTGCCGTTTTGTGAATAGTAGGTATCTTGATATGACAGCATACGTACATTCTTGCAAATCGTATGGGTTGCCTTATCCTGTAGACATACTGCACGACCGGCTGAACCTCCAGCAGTGTAATATGGATACTCGTTCTTCAATGTAAGGTCTTGGATGTAGCAGTTGTCGCCTGTTACGAGGAATGTTGCTGTTCCATCGATACTCTCAGTTTCTGGTGTATTCCTGATTATCGTATTCTCCATGCTCTGACCGATAATTGAGATATTAGGACCGGAAATAGGTGTCAATGTTGCATTGCCGAGGTCATAATCTCCATCTGGAATAAATACATATGTACGCTCACTGGTGCTTGCTACTGAGTTAACCATGTCAAGTGTGTTGAGCAGATGATCTGCATCGCCTGCATTGACTACATAGTAACCTGCTTCGTTCTTCTCTATCGGTGAATCCTCTACATTGGCGATTATCAATGTGTGGATATATACCGTACCACCATCAATCGTGAGCGTCAAAACGTCTGCACTACCTGTATATTCTATTGATGCTGAAGCCCCATCACTGCTTACCTGGCCATCTACTGACCCTATCACTGTTCCATCTGAACTGCTAAGCGTGATAGTAGTTCCTTCATTTGCATAAAGACAGAGACTCATACTTATATATGCATGACCTCCTACGAGAATGTCTATCGACTCTCCTGTGCTGAATGCCCAGCCGTGCTGTGTATCATGCCAGTATCCGCCATTAGGATTGAATGCCTCGTGATCTTCTGCATAGAAATACTGATTTGTCAAATCGTAGGTGTAACGTGCCGTTGTACTCTGTGTCTCAATCTCTGTTGCTACTGCATAGAGATATGTGTCGCCTGTTATCACCTCATCCTCGGTGTACTTACGACCACCATCGGCAGATACATACCAACCACGGAATGCATAACCATCTTCTACTGTTATTGATGAACTCAAATCCAAGAATTCTCCTATTGTTGCGTCTTCCTCAATAATCTGAGAATCGTCAAGAACAGTCTCTCCGTCGGTATTTATATAGTATAAAGTGTACTTAGGTTTCGGACCAACTGTCAGTTTGTAAGTTGTCGTCTCATCATCTAAGGCAACATTGATTGTTACAAGAGTTCCATCCTCTGTCTCCTCGTATGTGATATCTCCAGAAACTTCACCGTTGGATGCTGTTACATTTGTCAATGGATTTGATTCAGAAACTTTCTCTGCTGTCTCGCTGATATAAACATTACCTGCCATATTCAAATCTGCATCCTCTTCGAAGATATCATCTGCATAGTAGGTATCACCGTTAATATCGAATGATTCAAGTTGAGGCACATTGGTATAGTCAACCTTTCCATATATAGCAAGATCTGTTACGTATGCGTTCTGATTTAATGTGAATGCCTCAAACTTAATCTGACAGTTCGTGCGGTTAACATCCAATGTCAACTCCTCGCCTGCTGCTGTTCCGATTGTGGCATTGTGTATTATAACCCAATCATCATCACCATCACCCTTTACTGAAACCTTTATACCACGGGTTCCACCAGTAGCACACTGTGTCAATATAATCTTCGTGATTGAGGCAAGAGGACTCGTTATGGCGTAAGGTTCACCATCTTGCTCTTCATCCGTGTACTTTGCTGTAATCATATAACCAACGTAATTCTCGAACTTTGAATTCGTTCCTTCCGGGTCAACACCTACTCCGTGCAACTCAAATGTCAGGTCTTCATGACTGTAATTCGTCTTAACACTCCAAGTGTCACCAGTGGTGTAGTTGGTCTTTCTGTCAAATGTATCCCACTCTGTGAATGATGTGGTGTAAAGCGGCTTTTCCTTTACAAGTGATGTACTTGCGTAATCTACCCTTATACCATAAAGATATGTGTTGTCATCAGAAGATGTTACCTTGACATATCCATCAGCTGCATCTGCTGCTGTTGCAGTATATGTCGTGGTATTATTCTGAATGTCATTCTCGGCATCTCCGTAATAGTAAAAAGAATAACTTGGATAACCGGTAACTGTAACTACATCACCCTTTGACCTTACAGGGATATAGATAATCGCGCCTCTCGTAAAATGAACATCGTTATTGCCTTTCTCATACCTTTCTACACTATTCAATTTACCGGAAGTTGCGTCAACATACAATTGTATTCCCTCAACATTGGAGTCAACATAACCTGTAGTTCCGTCAATATCTGTATTTTCCCATATTCCTGCTGGATTGTCGTGTTGCCAATCCCATACTGCAGATGTTGCCTCGTCTGCATCTGTATCATCTCCGCTTTCTTCTCCTACGTATGTCTCATCTTTCATAACGCTCATATCCTCGCTTATCTCGCTGAGGTCATCATCACTTGCGTAGGTTACAGATACTGAATACAGATAACTGCCGTTACTTGTAGATACAATCTCAACATATCCGTATTTGTTTACGTCTATGTCGGTTGCAGTATATTCGTTGGTATTGGTGAGTTCATCACCTCCGCCAATGGTGTAGTAAGAATAATTCGGATAACCAACAACTGTAACAACATCGCTCGTTGATACCACCGGCACACGGATAATCGTTCCGCTATTGAACTGTGCATCGGTTGCACCTTGCTCATACCTGTCAGCACTGTTGAGTTTTCCACTACTTGCATCTACATACATCGTGATACCATCAACAGTGGACTCGATTGTTCCAGTGCCATTTTCAATGGCAGTAGCTTTTATACCTTCAGGTACATCGTTCTGCCAATCCCATAACGCCGTAGTCTCGTCAGCCCACGCTAAGCAGGTAATGAGAGACATGAGGCATAGTAAACCTCCTTTCAGTAATAGTTGTTTCATAATTACAAGATTAGTTTTAAAATTAATAGATATTGATTAAAAAATTTTTGATTCGATAATCTTCCTCTGAACAGCAATGCTCAACATAATTTATCAAACATCTTATTTAATGCTTCATTCTGCAAATTTACATAAATTTTCTGACATGATAATACTAAAAAGCAAAAAATTTTATGATTATTTTCAACAATCTTATCTACAATTTTTCGTTTAATTTACAATAAAGCCATTAAAAAACTCCTCACACTTTCAAATGTGAGGAGTTTTTCACAATTCAGTTTAACTTTTGGCGCTTATTTGATAATTTTACTTACAACCTGTTGACCATCGTCCATAGTGTCAACCTTTATTACCAAACCTGCGTAGGCATTACTCACACGTGCTCCTTGAAGACTGTAATAAGAAGTTCTCAAGATATTTCCACTGACAACCGTATTGGAAATACCCGCACTTGTTGTACTGGCTGCGTCTCCAAAACCGCCGTACTCGTTGGCTGCACGTACAGTGTAATTAGCAATGTCTCCATCCGTTACAGTGTATGAAGTATTTCCTGTAATATCCACAAACTCACCGTTGTTGAATACAGCGTAGGCTATAGCTCCATCAACAGTATTCCATGTAAGTTCATTTCCATTTCCAGTCAATATGTCCATTGATTTCTGTGCTGTATATTCTGTTGGCGTCCATGATGTGAATATCTTGTCAATCGCATATTCAGCAGCCTCATCAGCCGTAAGAATGGTGTTATATGTATAGCTATCGTTATTATAGGTAAACGTCAATGTATTCTCCACTGGTGAAACGACATTGCCATTTGCATCCATAGTATTATACTCGTAGAATCTTTTTGCATATACATTCATACCTGCAGTAGTCCAACGATCACTAATCAGTTTATTATCACTCAACGTAGTATTGAGATATACACATTCTGGGTCACCTTGCCATGCTCGTCCAAAATTGTAACTTGCAGCATAGTTATCTATAGTACATCCATTGAATATATATCCATGTTTCCCTGAAGCAGTAGCTGGAGCTGTTATAGTGCAGGCGCCTGAACCGTCAGCGTTACGTGGCTCTACAGTAAGAGTACATTCGTTGAAATAAACTGCACCATCACCGCAAATGAAGTCTACTGTTCCGTGGATATCTGATGTCTCAAAATACTTCTCGGCTGTTGAGTTGTTTGAATAATAAGTATCCTGATATGAAAGCATACGGACGTTCTTGCATATTGTGCGGTTTGCCTTATCTTGTATACATACTGCACGCCCTGCTGCACCACCGTTATAATATGGATACTCGTTCTGCAATGTTAAGTCTTGCATATAGCAATAATTACCTGTTATCAGGAATGTTGCGGTTATGGATATACCTTCCTCTTTTGAATTGTTCTTGATTATCGTATTCTCCATG
Source organism: Prevotella sp. (assembly GCA_021204735.1). GTDB lineage: Bacteria > Bacteroidota > Bacteroidia > Bacteroidales > Bacteroidaceae > Prevotella. The sequence goes on along the minus strand of JAJPYV010000384.1, from coordinate 8,086 downwards.
CTCTGACCGATAATTGAGATATTTGCACCAGAGATAGGGGTCAATGACGCACTTCCAAGGTCGTATGTTCCATCTGGAATGAAAATATATGTACGTGAACTTGATGATGCCGAGGAATTTACAATCTCAAGCGTAGTGAGCAAATGGTCAACATCACCTGCCTTTACTACGTAATAACCTTCATCGTTCTTCTCTACAGGCTTATCTTCTACGTTGGCTATCGTTAAAGCATGCAAGTATGTCGTACCGCTCATCGAGAGTGTCAATGTACCTGCTCCTCCCGTATATTCAAGAGGTGATACTGCTCCGTCAGTTCCCTTTGCATTTACTGTAGCTATTACATTGCCTTCCGCGTCAGAAAGGGTGATTACAGCAGAACTGCTCGATGAAGAACAAAGTGTCAGCATTATATATGCGTGACCTCCAACTAACAAGTCAATCTTGTCTCCACTGCTAAACGCCCAACCGTGTGTCGCATCGTGCCAACTTCCGCCTGTAGGCTCGAATGCCTCATGATCTTCTGCATAGAAATATTCGTCTGTAAGGGCGTATGAGTAGCGTGCTGTCGTATTCATCGTCTCTGTTTCTGTTGCTACTGCATAGAGATATGTATCTTCAGTTATCACATCTTCTGTGGTATATTTCTGTCCTCCTTCTGATGATACAAACCAACCACGGAACGTCTTGCCTTCTGTAACTGTTACTTTAGACGTCAAATCCTCAAACTGACCGATAGCAGCATCTTTTTCTACAATCTGCGTTCCAAGTTGTGTTGTTCCATCAGTGTCCATATAATATAATGTGTAATCTGGCTTGTATATTACTGTCAACTTATATGTAACTGTTTCTCCATTCGCAGTTACTACTATTGTTACCACAGTACCTTCATCAGACACCTCGTATGTCGTACTCGTAATATCACCATTCAATGTTGTTACGTCTGCCAATGGATTCTCCTGCGAAATCATAATTTCATCCTTAGGTATTTCTATCGTAGCCGCCATATTTCCGTCTGAATCTTCCTCGAATATATCTAAAGCATCATACGATGTTCCATTAACAGAAAAAGTACCAAGGGATGGCGTTAACGACGTATCAATATTTCCATAAATAGCAAGATCTGTAACGTATGCGTTTTGTGCCAAAGCAAATGACTCAAACTTAATCTGACAATTAGTACGATTTACAGTCAATGTCAAGTCCTCTCCTGATGAAGTGCCGATTGACTTATTATGTATAGCTACCCAATCATCATCACCATCTCCTTTAACGGAAACCTTGATTCCACGAGTTCCACCTGTTGCTGCCTGCGTCAATTCAATCTTTGTGATTGATGCAAGCGGAGTAGTAATAACGTATGGCTCCCCATCTGCCTCTTCTCCCGTGTACTTTGCGGTAATCATGTAACCTGTATAGGTTGAAATCGTCGCTGTTGGATCAACACCAACACCATGCAACTCAAAAGTCAAATCTTCATGACTGTACTTTGTGGTTACAGCCCACTTATCACCTTCAACATAATTGTTTTTCCTGTCAAATGTACTCCACTCTGTAAATGAAGTAGTGTATAGCTGTTTTTCCTGAATGCTTGAATCTTCACTCTGCGCCCACGCTATACAAGTAATGAAAGAAAATAGGCACAATAATCCACCTTTTAAAATTCGTTTTTTCATATTAACAAGATTAGTTTTTAATTATTCACTAAATATATATGTTCTCTCAAAAATCTCACTTAGCTGCTTCAAACTCTTTCAAGAATCTTACGTCATTTTCTGAGAACATCCTTAAATCTGCCACATGATATTTCAGGTTGGTTATGCGCTCAATTCCCAAACCGAAAGCGTAGCCGCTATACACCTTACTGTCTATGCCGCAAAGGTCAAGCACGTTAGGATCTACCATTCCGCAACCTAATATCTCTACCCAACCGGTATATTTGCAGAAACCGCAGCCTTTGCCGCCACAGATATGGCAGGAGATGTCCATCTCTGCACTCGGCTCTGTGAATGGGAAATAACTTGGGCGCAGCCTTATCTTTGTGTCCGCCCCAAAAAGCTCACGTGCAAAAGTGAGAAGCACTTGCTTCAAATCGGTAAAAGATACATTCTTGTCTATATACAGTCCTTCTACCTGATGGAAAAAACAGTGTGCACGTGCCGTAATCGCCTCGTTGCGGTAAACACGTCCCGGGCAGATCACACGTATCGGCGGCTGGGTCGTCTCCATAACACGTGCCTGAACAGAACTGGTATGACTGCGCAATATTATGTTCTTCGTTACGTCATTGGGATTGACATCCACGAAAAATGTGTCTTGCATGTCTCTTGCCGGATGGTCAGCTGCGAAATTCATCTTCGTGAAAACATGTAAATCATCCTCTACCTCCGGTCCGTCGGCAAGGATAAAGCCCATGCGTGTGAATATGTCGATTATCTCATTCTTAACTATAGTCAAAGGATGCCTGGTTCCTAACCTTATCGGATATGGCGAACGAGAAAGGTCAACAAAATCGTCTTTCGTATCTTTTGCCTCACACTGTTCCCTCAATGCGTTGATACGCTCTAATGCGGTCTGTTTCAGCTCGTTGAGCTTCATGCCAACCTCTTTCTTCTGCTCCGCTGCAACATTGCGGAAGTCTGCCATCAATGCGTTGATCTCGCCTTTCTTACTAAGATATTTCAATCTCAAACTCTCTGTCTCTTCGGGGGTCGACGCCGTGAGGTTTTTCACCTCCTCAAGCATTTTCGCTATTTTGTCAAGTATCATGTTAGTGATTATTTTGTCGTATATTAAAATATTGTGCAAAGGTAATGTTTTTACCTTAAAATTATGTTAGAAATAAAAATAAAGTTGTATTTTTGCCAATTCTTTTTAAGTAGCCTAATAATAGGAAATGGGTATTAAAGGTATGAGAAAAGGGTTCGTACTGGTTTTTGTGGTTTGCTTGTTCATGACGATGTGGACTTCTACTGGTTGTTCCGACAAAAAACCGGTTGAGAATGATACAGTGTTGTCTGTAGACACTTTCGTTGATACTGTTAAAGTAGATACGATGAGCCAACTGATTGCGGAACAGCCAATGCCTAAAGCTGCGGATGAACTGTTTGATGACTTTATCTTCAATTTTGCTGCCAACAATAAACTGCAGTTGGAAAGGATTCAATTCCCTCTAAAAGTCAAAAACAGTGAGGGTGAGTCTTTCTTGGAAGAGTCACAATGGAAAATGGAGACGTTTTTCATGGAACAGGGTTATTACACTCTTATCTTCGATAATCTAAAACAGGTGGAGGTGGTTAAGGATACAACTACAAATCATGTTATAGTGGAGAAAATTGATTTGAAAAACGAACACGTAAAAAAATATGTGTTCGAACGCATACATGGCAATTGGATGTTGACTGAAATCGACAAGGATGCTATGTTCATGGATGTCAATTCTTCGTTCCTCGCCTTCTATCGACGTTTCTCTACTGATCCTGACTTTCAACTTAAAAGTCTTAACGACCCTATAATCTTCAACGGTCCTGACCCTGATGATGATTTCGAGACTATGACCGGCGAGATTGCGCCTGAATCCTGGGAGGCTTTCGCTCCTGAACTGCCTACTAACATTATTTATAATATAATGTATGGGCAGAAATATTCTGAGGAGACGCAAAAGGTATTCGTCATAAGGGGCATTGCTAATGGACTGGAAATCCAACTTGTTTTCAAGAAAATCAATGGCGACTGGAAACTCACTGAACAGTATGAATGATGTAATTTCATTGATTTTCTTTCAGAATGCTGTTTTCCGCAATCATCTTAACAACGGAAAAATTTTTAATTAATGAGAGATTTAACTAACTATAGTCTGAAATGGCATAATACTTTTGGCATTGACGTAAAATGCAGAAGATTTGTAGAATTTGAGAATTTAAGGGAACTTGACACAATCTTGTGCTCCCTATCTGACTCTGACATGCCTTTACTCGTAATCGGCAGGGGAAGCAACCTTCTGTTCACAAAGGATTTCAACGGCACTGTCCTCCACTCAAACATTAAAGGTGTCGAGACTACTACTGGTGGTGATGATATTCTGGTGCGTTGCGGCAGCGGCGAGAAAATGGATGATATAGTGAACTTCTGCGTTGACAACAACTGGTACGGTCTTGAAAACCTTTCCCTTATCCCCGGTGATGTGGGGGCTTCCGCTGTTCAGAATATCGGGGCTTACGGGTCAGAGATTAAGGACTGTATTTTTAAGGTTGAGGCGGTGGAACTCAAAACTGGAAGGAGAGTGGAGCTCTCCAACGAGGATTGCGGCTACGACTACCGCTGGAGCAACTTCAAAGGGGATTGGAAAAACCGCTTTGTCATCACTTTCGTCACTTATCGCCTCTCTAAGTCGTTCTCTCCAAACACCGAATACGGCAATATCCGTGATGAACTCGAAAAAAGGGGTATCTCCGAACCTGATGCTAAACAGTTGCGCAATGTGATTATCGACATCCGTAAAGCTAAATTGCCTGACCCTGATATCGAGGGCAACGCCGGCAGCTTCTTCATGAACCCTATCGTGCCTATGGAGAAATTCTTAGAACTGAGGGATAAATATGAGGTAGTGCCGCATTATACGGTCAACGCTGAATATACGAAAATTCCTGCCGGCTGGCTCATCGACCGCTGCGGCTGGAAAGGGAAGTCGCTCGGCAAGGCGGGCGTTCATTCCAAACAGGCTCTCGTCCTCGTTAACCGTGGAGGAGCTTCTGGCAAGGATATTCTCAAACTCTGCGAAAGGATAAAATCGGATGTCAAAAAGAAATTCGGAATAGAAATTTCTCCAGAGGTGAACATATTCTAATTAGGCATTAATCTATTGAACAAATGAAACTTACTTTCTTGGGAACTGGAACATCTGTTGGCGTACCTTCTATCGGTTGTGATTGCAGGGTATGCAAGAGTACCGACCCGCACGACAAGCGTTTGCGTGCCTCCATTCTCGTGGAAACTGTCTCTACGAGGATTGTTGTTGACTGTGGTCCTGATTTCCGTCAACAAATGCTTAACCAAGAGTTCCGCAGGATTGATGCCATGCTCATCACGCATATCCATTACGACCATGTTGGAGGCTTGGACGACTTGCGTCCATTCTGCCAGTTCGGAAGCATCAATGTTTACGCTGATAAGGATACAGCTCGCAAACTGATGATTACTGTGCCTTACTGTTTCGCTGAACACCGCTATCCTGGCGTTCCCCGCATACATCTTAATGTCATTAAACCGCACGTACCTATGCAGGTGGGCGACATTGAAGTGTTGCCAGTTCAAGTAATGCACGACAAGATGCCTATACTCGGCTACCGCTTCGGTGACCTACTTTACATTACTGATATGAAAACTCTCGATGAGGGTGAGTTCAATTATTTCTATGGGGTAAAAACTCTTGTCGTAAACGCCCTGCGCTTCGAACCTCAACATCATTCTCATCAAACTGTCGAACAGGCTATTGCCTTTGCACGCAAAGTAGGGGCCCAACGCACTTTCTTCACTCACATGTGCCACGGTATCGGTCTTCACGAGGAAACCAACCGCATTCTCCCTGATGACATCAATTTAGCATACGATGGACAAGTTGTAGATATTTGATATCATCTTACAATAAACAAGTTGTAGATATTTGATTTTTATTAAGTCCAACTCTTTATTTAGGTTAATAATCAGTAAATTCACCATTATTTTTAAGAAACCTCATTGCATAAAAACAAAATCCCTCTATCTTTGCATAGTGTTTTTCATAGTATTAGATTTAGGGTTAACAAATTATTTGGTTGGGGCACAGCGGTGTCCCTTTTATTTGCCAATGAGAGATAAAAAATTTTAACAATAATTTCTCATGAATATCATCTCAAACAAAAACGAATTCTTAAAGTTGCGGTTAAGCGAACACAGTCAAGCTCGTTTTGAGCTGTTAAGCGTGAGCAACTTCACCGCAGGTAACTCTTAATTCTTAATCTGAAATCTGCACGCTTTCATCACTTCTTTTGCAAGCGCATCTGCTGCTTCTTCTGTTGCAGCCTCACTGTATATGCGGATTATCGGCTCGGTATTCGACTTTCGCAGATGTACCCACTTGTCGGGAAAGTCAATCTTTACTCCATCAATATCGTTGACCTGCTCGTCGCTATACATCTCCTTTACCATTTCCAACAATGCATCTACATCTGTCGATGGTGTCAAATCCATACGGTTCTTTGCAATATAATAATTGGGGAATGTAGCCCGCAACTCACTGACTTTACAACCCTTCTTTGCCAATGATGATAAAAACAAAGCAATTCCTACCAATGCGTCACGCCCATAATGACTCTCTGGATATATCACGCCACCATTGCCCTCTCCGCCAATAATAGCGTTGACTTCTTTCATTTTCGTCGTAACGTTGACTTCTCCTACTGCTGCTGCTGAATATGTTCCACCATAACGCTCCGTTACATCACGCAAGGCACGAGTACTGCTCAAATTACTCACAGTGTTCCCAACCTCATTATTAAGTACGTAATCTGCAACCGATACGAGGGTGTACTCTTCTCCAAACATCTTTCCATCCTCACAGATGAAAGCTAAACGGTCAACATCTGGATCTACTACTATCCCAAGGTCAAAACATCCACTGCGCATACGCTCCATTATACCACCAAGGTTTTTCTCCAACGGCTCCGGATTATGCGCAAAATCTCCGTTAGCCTCTCCGTTTAAAACATCATATTCTACTCCCAATGAAGAAAGCAATTCTGGTAAGATTAATCCTCCTACACTGTTAATAGTGTCAACACATACACGGAATTTCGCTTTCTTTATTGCCTCAACATCAACGAGACGCAAATCGAGTACCGACTGTATATGTTTTTGATTATATGTATTATCTTGAATATAATGCCCCAAACTATCGACTTCTGCATAACAGAAATTCTCTTTCATGGCTATATCCAAAACCTCATTGCCTGCTTCCTTGTTCAGAAACTCTCCTTCCTCATTCAGCAGCTTCAAGGCATTCCATTGACGGGGATTATGACTTGCCGTGATAATTATCCCTCCTGCCGACTTCGAAATGATAACCGCCAACTCTGTGGTCGGCGTAGAGGCTAACCCGATATCCAACACATCATAACCACAACCAATTAATGTTCCGCATACCACACTCCTTACCATCTCGCCTGAGATACGTGCGTCTCTTCCTACTACTATCTGATTGCTCTTTGTCTTGCCGCTATGACGGATATATGTGGCATACGCCGTAACAAACTTCACTATATCCAATGGGTTCAATGTGTCTCCAGGCTGTCCGCCTATAGTGCCACGTATGCCTGAAATTGATTTTATCAGTGTCATATTAATTACCTTCCTCTCTCGTATGTAATAGTATAATAACATGGGTAAACCTCTGATGAGGCATAGATATGTCCCTGATCATGAGGAACAATCAAATTCACTTTCGCTATTTCCTCATCTGCCGTTTGCGGACGACCTACCTTTATATATGTGAATGGTACCAACCAACCTGATGGTACTGACGTACTACCGTATGCTGCTGCCATAACACTCTCTCCATCTATGAACGAACCTGTGAATGTACCACTGGTATTTATTACGGTCATCTTGTCTACGACAGAGGCAAAATATAAAATGTTGTTAGTCAACTGCAAAGTGTCTTCCAATATATTGTATTCAGTAAATCGACAGAGAACAGTTGCTGTCTCACCATCTTTTATCTTCTCTCCACAACCTTCCCTTACAATTTGCATGTAAACACCTGATGTCTTCATCAATACAAACTCGTTTTTACTCAAGTCTGTTGTGTAGCCTTGTTCCTTAAACTGCGACTCGTTTATTACCGTTATGGCTGAGTCTTGTAAAAATTTTTTAATAGCTGCTTTCTCCTTATCTTTCTGTTCTGCGTATGTTTCTGTATCATCGCAACTTGCAATAAATACAAAGGCCATGAACGCTATAAAAACAAAAGCTAATTTCTTCATTTTTATACAATATATTTAATTACAACGCAAAATTACTAAAAATGCTTTGATTATCTTGCATTATATGATGT
>JAJPYV010000187.1 GCA_021204735.1 Prevotella sp. | reverse complement strand
CGGACTTTTTGCGCTTCAAGATGGACTTGAACCAACGACCCCCTGATTAACAGTCAGGTGCTCTAACCAACTGAGCTATTGAAGCAATATTGTGCAGTTTTAAATTGCGTGGCAAAATTAATATGATTTTCTGAAACAGCCAAATTTTTTATCTTAAAAATTGATTTTTCGGATAAAATAAGATAATTTTTTTATTTAATGTAATGAATTAAGTATGAAACACGTAACTTTGCAACCGCCAATTAATACTATATGATATGCAAGAATTTGCCTATCGGTATCGGTGAAACAAACAAGAAGAAAAAAAGATGAGAAAAATATTTTTTCTGCTGTCAGCAGTTATATTTCTGCCACTCACAAATGCATCGTCACAAGAAAACAAGGACCACAACTTTGAGATTGGCAAGAACATGGAAGTGTTCAATGAGATATACCGCTACTTAGACCTTATGTATGTTGACACTCTCAACGCCAATGAGGTGATCGGTACGGCAGTCAACTCCATGTTACGATCACTCGACCCTTACACTGTATATTATCCAGAAGATAAGGTAAGTGACTTCAAGACAATGATAACTGGAAAATACGTTGGCATCGGTTCGATAATACGCTATAACCAAAAGATAAAGAGGGTAATCATCGAAGAACCATACGAAGGTACTCCAGCAGCAGAGGCAGGATTGAAATTGGGAGACATTATACTCAGCGTTGACGACTCAACGATGATTGACAAGGACGTAAGTTACGTAAGCTCTCATCTGCGTGGAGACGCAGGAACGACATTCATGCTGAAAATCCTGCGCCCCAGTACAGGAGAAACAATGGACTTCAAGATAACAAGGCGAGCCGTAAGCATGCCGGCAATTCCTTACTACGGTGTACGCAAGGACAGCATAGGATATATAAACCTCAACAGTTTCACTGATGATTGCTACAAAGAGTTCCGCAATGCTTTTGTGGACATGAGAAACAAAGGAATGAAAGGACTTGTATTAGACCTGCGTGGCAACGGAGGCGGCTCTCTCTCTGAAGCAGTGAATATTGTGAACATGTTCGTACCAAAAGACGTAACTGTAGTCAAGAAAGTTGGGAAAATGAAACGTTCGAACAGTGATTACACCACATCATTAGAACCAATAGACACCATTATGCCGATAGTTATACTCGTGAACGGCGAGTCTGCAAGTGCTTCGGAAATAACCTGCGGCAGTCTGCAAGACCTTGACCGTGCCGTAATTGTCGGAACACGTACATACGGTAAGGGACTTGTACAAGTATCTCTGAACCTCTCCTACAACGGACAGTTAAAACTCACAGAGAGCAAGTATTATCTCCCCAGCGGTCGTTGTATCCAGGCAGTAAACTACAAGCATGCCAATGGCGGTTATACAGAACACATCCCAGACAGTTTGACACAAGTGTTCCACACTGCTAACGGTCGTGAGGTGCGGGATGGAGGAGGCATAAAGCCCGACATAGAGATACGTCCTGACTCCCTACCCAACATAGCATACTATCTGACAGTCAACGGATTAGATTCCACAGAAGTTTTGCTCGGCTACAAGATTGACTATATGGCAAAGCATCCTACAATAGCCCCTCCATCGGAATTCAAGATTTCAGATGAAGACTATGAGGACTTCAAGCAGCGTGTTATTGACAGTGGTTTCACATACGACCCGGAAAGCGAGAAAGCTCTGAAAACATTGAAGGAGATAGTAAAATTTGAAGGCTACTATGATGATGCCCAAGAAGAGTTTGAGAACCTTGAGAAAAAACTCAAGCACAATCTTGCCAAAGACCTTGATATCAACAAGGACGTGCTAAAACATATCATCTCTAACGATTTGGCAACGGCATACTATTTCCAGGCAGGAACAGTAGAAAACGGACTTATCGATGATAAGCAGGCACAAGAGGCATTCCGCCTGATAAACACACCTAATGAATACAAAGCAATTCTCAGTAATTCCAGCAAATAGAAAGTGAAACACCTCGAAACAATAAATAGAGAGCCGCCATCAATAAGAGATAGCGGCTCTTCGCTTTACGTTAGCATATAATGAAAATCTTAAAATGGTTGAAACTTCACAGTTTCATTGTTTTACTAAACATGATGTTATAGAGTAAGCATAAAAATGTCTATTTATTTAAGCATGACAGTATTGTCGGGAAGGTTCTTCAGGGTGTCAGCCTTCACTGTATCGCCCAATGCAACAGGCTTTCCATCCTGAGTCTGCTGCTGAATGGCTTCCATACCATCTTGACTGTTGTTATCCTGTCTGAATGCCACTTGTGCAGCATTGCCAAGAGTCAGGAAAATCGCCACAATCGCAGCAGCCTTGAAGAGCGGCATAAGTTTCTGCGTAAACGTCATCTTGTGCACCTTCAACGGCTGGGACTCTTCAACAAGAGCCGTAATACGTGCGTCAAAATCGTCGCCTAACACATCTGTCTTAGTCTCTGACTTTTCATAGCAGAACAAGTCCTTATACTTCAACAGACATACCGGTACGTCTTTTTGACTGAAGAACGTGCGTAATATCTTCTCTTCTTCCAAGGAAGTCTCGCAGTTCCAGTAGCGTTCCAACAGTTGTTCTATGTATTTATAATCCATACTTGTCGTATTCTATAAACTTCTGCTTTACCGTTTGCCTTGCCCTGTAGATGTTGACTTTAACCTGTTCTTCAGTCATACCCAACACATTGGCAATCTCCCGATAACTTTTCCCTTCGAAATCCCTTAATTGCATACAGCTCTTTTGCTTTTCAGGCAGACTATCAACAAGACGCTTGACAATCTCGATACGGTCTTTCTGGTGCATCCTTTCAAAGGGGTCAGACGCTGTATCTGCAGTATTTACATCTGCATCGCCTACAACCATATTGGCTCTGCTTGCCTTTTTCAGCTTGTCAAGCGATATATTGCGACATACTGTTAGACTGAATGCCTCAATAGATGCTATATCCTGCCAATCTTCACGCCTGTTCCAGACTTTTATCAGCGTATCCTGAACAATGTCTTCCGCTTCTTCTTTGCTGAGCGTTATGCGCAGAGCTAAGCGGTAAAGCATATTTTTCAGCGGTAAAACATCGTTTCGGAAACTGATATTTTTCATCTGTCTCTATATTGAATGACGATTGGATGATTGAAAAGTTACAGGGAATTTAAAATTTAACAAATATTTAATTACCTATTTTCGCTTTCAACTATGAGTGTACCATGTTGCCCATCAATTGCCGTGGCAAGAGTGATATTCACTTTGCCAACTCCCGCATTAAGCGCATCGAAAGCATTCTCCAACTTAGGCAACATACCACCATTCACTGTTCCGTCAGCAACAAGTCGGGAAAAATCTTGTCGTGTGATAATAGGTATCACACTATTATCATCATCTGGATTGGATAGAACTCCTTTCTTCTCAAAACAGAATATGAGAGTCACGTCATAATACTTTGCAAGAGCCTTTGCCGTCTCGCAAGCTATGGTATCAGCATTTGTGTTCAGAATACTACCTTTACCATCATGAGTAAGAGGAGCCATAACAGGGGTGATGCCATTATCAATAAAAAAACGCAATTTGTCGCCATCAGTACGCTCAACATCACCCACAAAACCATAGTCAACATCTTTAACAGGACGCTTATGAGAAAGTATAACATTTATATCCGCACCTGTCAATCCGAGAGCGTCAACACCATTTGCCTGCAAACGAGCAACAATATTCTTATTTACCAAACCACCATAAACCATAGTCACAACATTGAGCATCGCCTCATCAGTAATCCGCCTGCCATTTACCATCTTGCTCTCTATACCCAATTGCTTAGCAATAGACGTAGCCCTTCTGCCACCGCCATGAACAAGGACCTTGCGACCGCCAATCCTACTGAAATTGCTAATCAACTGATTGAGGCTCAGATCATTCTCAACCACCGCACCACCGACTTTCACTACGGTAACTTTCTGTTTTTCCATATCCGTGTTATGGTTCCAACTAATTACACATCAACTATCCAATCATTCCAAATAAGTATATCCATACAATCCCGAACGATAGTTGGAGAGAAATTCCTTGCCTTCCTCAAGAGTGATCTTACCCTGACGTACACTCTTAGTAACCCACATCTCAAGTTGTCTAACCAACTTCTTCGGATTGTATTGCACGTATTGGAGCACCTCAGCCACCGTCTCTCCATCTATGATTTGGTCGATGTGATAGGCGTCGTCTTTAACAGTGATGTGAGCTGCATTAGTAACGCCAAACAAGTTATGCATATCCCCCAAAATCTCCTGGTATGCCCCAACAAGGAAAACGCCAAGATAATATGGCTCGTTTTTGCGGAGTGTATGCACAGGAAGGAAATGCGAGATATGTCGGTTCGTGACATAATTTACTATCTTGCCATCACTGTCACAAGTGATGTCATGTAATGTGGCACTGCGTGTAGGACGCTCATCAAGGCGTTGCAAAGGCATTATCGGGAACACCTGGTCAACAGCCCAAACATCAGTAAGCGACTGGAACAGAGAGAAATTGCAGAAATACTTGTCAGCAAGCATCTTCTCAAGTCCTTTCAACTCCTCAGGCTTATGCTTCAAATTTCTCACCAATGAGTTGACCTCACGGCAAAGACTCCAATACATTTGTTCAATCTCTGCTCTTGTCTGCAAATCAACAATACCATGACTGAACAAGTCGAGTGCTTCCTCACGAATTTGCTGGGCATCATGCCAGTCCTCCAACATGGTACGCACATTGACATTATCTAATATCTCAAAAAGATCTTTAACTAACTGATGAGAATTTTCGTTAGGCTCAAAATCATCGTCCATCTCTGGCAATGACGCAGTTTCAAGAACTTCAATTACGAGAATTGAGTGATGAGCGGAAAGAGAACGACCGCTCTCAGTGATAATATTCGGATGCTTAATGCCATTCAAGTCGGCAGCCTCCACAAAAGTAGAAATGCAATCGTTGACATATTCCTGAATAGAATAGTTAACACTACTCTCACTATTCGGTGAACGAGTACCATCGTAATCCACGCCAAGACCACCACCACAGTCTACAAACTCAACATTGTAACCCATTTTATGGAGTTGGATATAGAAATGTGAAGCCTCTCTAAGAGCAGTCTGTATACGGCGGATTTTCGTTATCTGACTGCCGATATGGAAATGTATCATCTTAAGGCAGTCTGTCATCTCCTTCTTTTCCAATATCTCAAGAGCACGCAACAGTTCAGAACTGGTAAGGCCGAACTTGCTGGCATCTCCACCGCTTTCTTCCCATTTGCCACTGCCTGATGAAGCGAGTTTTATGCGGATACCAAGATTTGGTCTTACACCCAACTTCTTCGCAGCACGAGCAATAACTTCCAGTTCATTAAGTTTCTCCACCACGATGAAAATTCTCTTACCCATCTTCTGAGCCAGTAATGCAAGTTCAATATAACCCTGGTCCTTGTAACCGTTACAGATTATCAGAGGGTCATTCTGACTTTGGATAGCAATCACGGCATGAAGTTCTGGTTTTGAACCGGCCTCCAAACCAAGGTTGAATTTCTGTCCATGACTGATAATCTCCTCTACAACGGGTTGCATCTGATTAACCTTGATGGGATAGACAATAAAATTCTCACCTTTATAGTTGTATTCCTCTGCCGCCTCCTTAAAACAGCTCCAAGTCTTCTCAATCCTACTGTCAAGGATGTCTGGAAAACGGAGCAACACAGGCGTATTGATATCACGCAGCGAAAGTTCGTCAATAACGTCATTAAGGTCAATTTTCACGCCATCTTTTTTGGGAGAAACATAAACATTACCCTTCTCATTGATACCAAAGAAAGATGTTCCCCAACCATTAAGGTTATAAAGCTCATTTGAGTCTTCTATTGTCCATTTCTTCATCGTGAGTAAAGTATTTAAATATTAAGTAAAGTCCGCAAGCGTGCCACGGAAATTTTTATTTTACTATAATTTTCAAGCAAAGTAACGTCAAGCACGTGTTTTGCTTTCAGATAATACGGTTCACGGGCGGCAAGCTGTTCAGCAATGAATGCTTTCATCTCCTCTGGAGTTTTGTTTTTTAGCAATGGTCGCTCCACCTTACCCATTTTCAGATGTTGATAAAGCACATCTGGAGTACTTTGCAAATAAACAGTTTCCCCCTGCGCATTCATGTAATCCATATTGTCAAAAAAACAAGGAGTGCCACCACCGCAACTAATCACTACATCCTCAAACTCCGCCACTTCATGAAGGATATTGTGCTCCACTTTTCGGAAACCATCCTCACCCCGCTCGGCAAACAACTGAGGAATGGTTTTGCGCATCCTCGCCTCTATATACCAGTCAAGATCATAGAACTGAACTCCCAATTCCTTGGAGAGAGCCTTCCCCACAGTAGTCTTGCCTGCACCCATATATCCTACGATGATGATTCTGTTCATCGTTTATTTCTTCTTCGAGTTGTTGATTATTTCCATGCACTCCTCTAAGGTAAGTTCCGCAGCCTTGCCATGCAAATTCTTTGGAAGACGGTAGTTTTTCCCATCAAAACAGAGATAAGGGCCATAACGTCCGTTCATCACCTCAAGTTTAGGTTCTTCCTTAAACGTCTTTAAATGACGCTGAGTTTCCTGATTTCGCTTGTTCAATATAAGTTCAACTGCCATATCAAGCGTCACCGTCATCGGATTCTCAGCCTTCGGAATGGAAACATATTTGTGGTCATGCATAACGTATGGGCCATATTTCCCTACACCAATTACCACTGGAGAGCCCTCAAACTCACCCACAGTACGTGGCAAACGGAACAATTCCAAAGCCTCTTCAAGAGTTATAGTACCTATACTCTTATCGGCAGGCATCTGTGCAAAGCGAGGTTTCTCCTTATCATCAGCTTTTCCTATTTGTACCACAGGTCCGAATCGTCCTATCTTCACAAATACTGGTCTGCCACTTGTCGGGTCAATACCAAGTTCTCGCTCTCCCACCTTGTGCACCTCACGTGCATTAATAGTATTCTCAATTATGGGCTCAAATTTCGCATAGAAATTCTTTATCATATCCGACCAAAGCGAATCACCATCGGCAATGGAGTCAAACTCACTTTCTACCTTAGCTGTAAAATTATAGTCCATGATATTAGGGAAATACTTAATAAGGAAATCAGTAACCACGGTACCTACATCGGTAGGAACCAACTTCCCCTTCTCATTACCAATAGTCTCACTTTTCGTCTTACTCGTTATCTTGCCTTTATGCAACGTATCGACGGTATAATCGCGTGTCTCCCCTTTCTTGTCACCCTTCTGAACATATTCCCTCTGCTGAATAGTACTGATAATTGGAGCGTATGTTGAAGGACGACCGATACCAAGTTCCTCAAGTTTATGTACTAAACTTGCCTCAGTAAAACGCGCTGGTCCGAGACTGAAACGCTGCGTTGCCACAGTATCCTTATATTCAAGGTTCTCACCTTCAGTCATGTTTGGCAAAGAGTTTACTGCTTCCTCCTGCCCATTATCATCATCATCAGCCGACTCTCGATAAACCTTGATGAAACCATCAAACTTTATGACCTCACCATTGGCGATGAATTTCTCCTCACAATTGCTGATATCTATCGTAACAACCGTCTTTTCTATCAGAGCATCAGCCATCTGACTTGCTGCCGTGCGTTTCCAAACAAGGTCGTAAAGACGTTTTTCCTGTTGCGTGCCATCAATCTCATGACTCGACATATATGTAGGACGGATAGCCTCATGCGCTTCCTGTGCACCTTTAGAGTGAGTCTGATACTGGCGCGGTTTACTATATTCATCACCCCAAAGTTTTGTAATTTCCTCCTTTGCAGATTCAAGGCAAAGCGATGACAAATTCACTGAGTCAGTACGCATATACGTGATACGTCCATTCTCATATAAATGTTGTGCCACCATCATAGTCTGCGACACGGTAAATCCCAATTTTCGAGCAGCCTCCTGTTGCAGGGTCGAAGTTGTAAATGGAGGGGCAGGTGTTCGCTTCAGCGGTTTCTTGGAAATATTACTAACCGTAAATTGTGCAGTCTTGCACTTCTCTAAAAAAGCAAGCACTTCTTCATGCTTAGTAAAACGTTTATCCAACTCCGCCTTGAACTCCGAAACTGAACCATCGCTGCCAACAGTAGTGAACACGGCATTAACACGATAATAAGGCTCACTTTTGAAAGCCTGAATTTCCCTTTCACGCTCCACGATAAGCCTTACTGCAACACTCTGCACGCGTCCAGCCGACAGAGAAGGTTTTACCTTGCGCCACAATATCGGAGAAATCTTGAAACCCACGATACGGTCGAGCACTCTGCGTGCCTGCTGTGCATTCACCAAATTCATATCTATTTTACGCGGATGCTTAATAGCTTCAAGAATAGCAGGTTTTGTTATTTCGTGAAAAACTATGCGGTTCGTATTATTCTCGTCAAGTCCCAGCACCTCACAAAGATGCCATGATATTGCCTCTCCCTCACGGTCTTCATCGGAAGCAAGCCATACCATACTCGATTTTTCTGCGTTACTCTTCAAGTCTGCCACTACCTTTTTCTTGTCGGCAGGCACCTCATAGTCAGGATTTAAAGTCTCTGTGTCAATACTTAATTCTTTTTTCTTAAGGTCGCGGATATGTCCATAACTCGACATGACCTTATAGTCCTTTCCCAAAAACTTCTCAATTGTCTTCGCTTTTGCCGGACTCTCGACAATCACCAGATTCTTCTGCATAGCGGTAATAATGTTTTTGTTTAGGGCGCAAAAGTAAACAAAACTTTTACATACACCTTATATAATGGAATGCTTTTTTCATTTTTTAAGTTTTTTTCTATATTTTCAGAGACTGTAACCATTTATAACACAACATTTTTTATTTCCCAAGTGGAAATTGTAAGAATCAATTGTGTTTGATAAAAAGAAATTACATAAAATGCGAGTTCTGGATTTTATTTTCCAAAACTCGCATTTTTTAAACCAAAAGGTTAGTCAATATTGTTTGCTATAAAATTTCCATAAAGAAATTTTCATAATTTCTGTTTTACTTCAATTTCAGTGAATGTCTCAATGATGTCACCTACTTGAATGTCATTGAAATTAACGAGACTGATACCACACTCAAAGTTTACACCAACTTCCTTGACATCATCCTTGAAACGTTTAAGAGCATTGATTTCACCAGTGTGTACAACAATTCCGTCACGAACAAGACGCGCCTTATCGCTGCGGTGAACCTTACCATCAGAAACGTATGCACCAGCAACAGTACCAACCTTGGAGATATGGTAAACCTCACGAACCTCAACCTGACCAGTAACCACTTCTTTTTTCTCCTTTTCGAGCATACCCTCCATAGCAGACTTCACGTCTTCTATCGCATCATAAATGACTGAATAAGTATTAATCTCCACACCCGACTGGTCGGCCTGTTTACGTGCAGCCAAAGAAGGACGAACTTGGAAACCCACTATGATTGCATCAGAAGCATCAGCAAGTGTTACGTCACTTTCAGAAATCTGACCAACAGCCTTATGAATGACATCAACCTTGATTTTCTCAGTAGAAAGTTTGATGAACGAATCGCTAAGAGCCTCAATACTACCATCGGTATCACCCTTGACAATAATGTTGAGTTCCTTGAATGAACCTAAGGCAATACGATGACTGATATCACTAAGCGTAAGACGTTTCTGAGTACGCAAGCCCTGCTCACGCTGCAATTGCAGACGTTTGTTAGCTATATCACGGGCAGCTTGTTCAGAATCAAGGATATGGAACGAATCACCAGCCGTCGGCGCACCATTAAGACCAAGAACTATTGCTGGTTCAGCAGGACGGACTGTGTCAATGCGCTGGTTACGCTCATTGAACATAGCCTTAATACGTCCATAACTTGTTCCGGCAATCATATAGTCACCAACACGCAAAGTACCGTTATTTACAAGGACAGTAGATACATATCCCCTACCCTTATCCAAAGAAGACTCAATAATACTACCCGTTGCCTTACGGTTAGGATTTGCTTTCAGGTCGAGCATTTCTGCCTCAAGCAACACCTTTTCAAGTAGTTCATCAACTCCAATACCCTTTTTTGCACTGATTTCCTGGCACTGATACTTACCGCCCCACTCTTCTACGAGCAAGTTCATGTTGGCAAGATCCTCTCGAATCTTATCAGGATTAGCCCCTGGCTTATCAATCTTGTTAATAGCAAAAACCATTGGAACATTAGCAGCCTGTGCATGAGCGATAGCCTCACGTGTCGTAGGCATCACACTATCATCAGCTGCTATGATGATAATAGCGATATCAGTAACCTGTGCTCCACGTGCACGCATAGCGGTAAATGCCTCATGACCAGGCGTATCAAGAAACGTGATTTCCCTGCCATCAGGAAGTTCTACGTTATAAGCACCTATATGCTGCGTAATACCACCAGCCTCGCCAGCAATGATATTAGAATTGCGTATATGGTCGAGCAAAGAAGTCTTACCATGGTCTACATGTCCCATCACCGTTACGATAGGAGCACGCGGGATGAGGTCGTTCTCATCATCTTCTTCCTCACTAATAGCTTCAGAAACCTCAGCACTGACATATTCAGTATTGAAACCAAACTCATCAGCAACGATATTTATTGTCTCAGCGTCAAGGCGTTGGTTGATAGAAACCATAATACCTAAATTCATACAAGTACCAATCACCTGATTAACCGACACATTCATCATATTGGCAAGTTCACTGACAGTAACAAACTCGGTGATTTTCAAAATTTTACTTCCAGCTTGTTCCTCAGCACGCTGTTCTTTAAGATGTTCCTGAACAGCATCACGCTTTTCCCTGCGGTATTTCGCTCCTTTTTTGTTCAGGCCCTTACTCGTAAGACGGGCAAGCGTTTCTTTAACCTGACGTGCCACATCCTCCTCATTTACCTCCAACGGCTTATGATTACGTTTACGGTTTTTCTTCTTAGAAGATCCACTGTCCTTATCTGAAGAACGGTTGTTGTTATTATTTCCGTTATTGTTATTGTTATTATTGCTCTGCTTAACAGCCTGGTCTATATTCACTCGCTCTTTAGTTATGCGCAGCCGTTTTTTCTTACCTTCTGGACGGGACTGCTGCACCTTGTCTTCACGTTCCTTGCGCCGTTCTTCCTTAGTTTTTTTCTTCGGACGAGTACTCTGATTTATAGAATCCAAGTCAATCTTTCCCAACACGTTAACTTTCGGAGCAAGTTTTTTCTCACTCTTCAAAGTGAATACCTTATTTTCAGTTATGTTGTCTGCTGAAGCGGTCTTCTGCTCATGCACAGGTGAAGAAACCTGTTCTGCAGGCTTAATCGCAACTTGCTTAGCCACAGGCTTTTCCACAGGCCTGCGCTGTTCCTCCCGTTTAACTTCTTTCACAGGCTGCACAGGCTTTGGTTCAACCTTTTCAGGATGCTTCTCAACAGCTTTTTTAATATTTTTTACAGGCTCAGGAGCATGACTATCAGCTGGAGACTCCTTCTCCTCTTTTGCAGGTTTTACAGTAGGAACAACAGATGGCGCATTTTTTTTGTTATTTCCTTCAAGATCTATTTTTCCCAAAGGCTTGAAACTTTGAATAGGAGTAGCCTTAATGGCCTCCTCTACTTTCTGTTCTTTACGTTCGGCAGAACGTTTTTTCTCTTTAGGATGTTTCAATAAAAGTTTCTCAGCCTGACTTCTCACCTCCTTATCAGTCTTGAACGCTTCCACAAGCGCATCATACTGTTCGTCACTGAGTTTAAAGCTGGGGTCTTCTCTTATCTCATCCGATCCAGTTTTCTTTTTCAGGAATTCAACTGCCGTTTGAAGTCCGATATTTAACTCACGAATTACTTTACTTAATCTGATGCTCATACATTTTACCTTTATTCAAACTCTGCCCTGAGTATTTTCAATACGTTATCGACTGTTTCCTCTTCTAAGTCGGCTTTCTCAACAAGCATTTCTCGCGGGGCGTTCAAAACAGCTTTTGCCGTATCAAGTCCTATGCCCTTAATCGCCTCGATTATCCACTCGTCAATTTCGTCAGCGAACTCATCCAAATAGATATCCTCGTCAGCCTCATTCTCGTCAATCTCACGGAAGACATCAATTGTATAGTCGGTCAGCATACTGGCAAGTTTGATATTCAAACCTCCCCTGCCTATTGCCAATGAGACCTCTTCTGGACGCAGGTAAACTTCGGCCTTCTTAGTTTCCTCGTTTACCGTAATACTTGAAATTTTTGCAGGACTGAGAGCCCTTTGTATAAATAGTTTTATATTAGATGTGTAGTTCACCACATCTATATTCTCGTTACAAAGCTCGCGGACAATACCATGCACACGACTACCCTTAACACCCACACAAGCACCAACTGGGTCGATACGCTCATCGTAGCTCTCAACAGCAATTTTAGCTCTCTCACCAGGCATACGGGCTATTCGTTTAATGGTAATCAGTCCATCTGCAATCTCTGGAACCTCAGCCTCCAAAAGACGTTCAAGAAACATGTTGCTTGTACGCGAGAGAATAATCTTAGGATTGTTGTTATCATTGTTCACTTCCTTTATCACAGCGCGAACAGTCTCGCCCTTACGATATTGATCATGTGGAATCTGCTCCATCTTAGGCAAAATAAGTTCGTTGTTCTCGTCATCCACGAGCAACACCTCACGTTTCCACACCTGATAAACCTCTCCGCTGACAACCTGTCCAACACGATCTTTATATTTATTATAAAGACTATCATGTTCCAACTCTAAGATTTTTGAAGCCAAAGTCTGACGCAGATTAAGAATGGCACGGCGGCCGAACTTACTAAAATCCACTTTCTCGCTGAATTCCTCCCCTTCCTCATAATCAGGCTCTACTTTCTGGGCCTCAGAAAGAGAAATCTCCTTGTTCTGATCCTTTACCTCTCCATCCGCTACAATAATACGATTACGATATATCTCAAAATCTCCTTTGTCGGGATTTACAATAACATCGAAATTCTCGTCACTACCGAATATTTTTGCTATCACGTTACGAAAACTCTCCTCCAGCACGCTCATAAGAGTTGTACGGTCGATATTCTTCGTATCCTTGAACTCTTTGAAGGAGTCAAACATGCTGACTGACTCATCGTTTTTCTTTCTTGCTGCCATTTCCTATTTGAAACTTATTAAGTATTTTGAATATTTCACTTTATCCATATTGAAAGACTTGTCAACGTCTGTCAAAACAGGACGCTTGTAACCTTCTTTCTTCATCTTTTCCTTAACGGTTAAAACAAAGTCTCTACCAACTACAGACTTGAGAACACCTTTATATTTCTTTCCGTCTTCGTTGAGCACCTCAACATCCTTACCTATGAAATTTATATATTGCTGCGGCACCTTGAAAGGCTGTCCCAATCCAGCGCTCCCAACTTCCAACTCATAGTCTTCCTTATCCCTGTCAAGATGGTCTTCAATAAAACGACTAAGCTGTACACAGTCGTCAATCCACACGCCATCAGCATGGTCAATTTCGATTACGATCTTATTGTCCTGATCGATTTCTATACTAACAAGGAAATACTCCTTATCTTTGAGCCATTCCTCAACAATTTCTTTAAC
>JAJPYV010000307.1 GCA_021204735.1 Prevotella sp. | reverse complement strand
GTTTTTAAGTAGTTTGTTTTTTGGAAATCATTTGCCGTGAGGCAGATGATTTTTTTATGTCCTTACACAAACTTTATATTCTTACGCCAACAAACGTTTAACGATAGAGGATATCTTTCCTCCATCCGCCTTACCTGCCATCTGTTTCGATGCCATGCCCATCACTTTTCCCATATCTTTCATACTTGCCGCACCAGTCTGGTCGATAATAGCTTTCACCACTGTCTCAATCTCCTCATCAGTCATAGGTTTAGGAAGATAAGTCTCGATAACTGCAACCTGCGCCAGCTCCGCGTCAGCAAGGTCTTGTCTGCCTTGTTGTGTGAATGTTACTGCAGACTCTTTTCCCTGTTTAGCTAACTTAGAGAGAAGTTTCAAAGCAACAGCATCCTCAAGCGTATCATTAGCTCCTGGGGCAGTCTTTGCCTCAAGGAACACTTTCTTTATGTTGCGAAGAGTCTCAAGACGAACCTTGTCACGAGCTTTCATCGCATCCTTAATATCATTGCTGACCTGTTCAAATAAATTCATATCAATATATTTTTATATCGTTTTATTATTTATTGGTATTTCTCAAAAAACCACATGACAATACCATGAAAATTTACACCCAAAATGAATTCTTAATTATTAATTCTTAATTTTAACTTCGGTTTCATCCGAACTTTATCGTTCCAGAAATCGGAGTTTTTTCACTCTCCTCCTTCCTCGCCCTACCACTTGCTCTATTGAGTATTTCCTCTTTCTCCACTCTGGTACGTTTGTAAGTTGGGGTCGACTCAACGGCAGAGATTACATCATCGTTGTCAAGATCTTCCATACGGAAAAGATAAATGTTAGGACGACCAGGACGTTTCTTCGGTTTCTCGCTCAGTCCGTAATAGCGCCTGCGCCTTGCGGCTTTCTCTTCATCCTCCTCCGATTTCCTTGTCATCTCCTCTATCTGCTCAAGCGTATATTTACTGACATGACCGTTTGAATTGACAAGATTGCCAATACCAAAACCAGTGGCAAGAATAGTAACTTTCACCTTCTCACCTAAGTCTGGATCAAAGGCAACACCCCATTTTGTCTCAAAGTCCTCAGCCAACTTATCGGTAAATTCTGTTATATAGCCCATTTCCTCAACCATCAGACCGCCCTTATTGCCTTCACCGCTACTAAACGATATATTAAGAAGAATTTTCTTGGATGAAAAGATATCGTTGTTATTGAGAAGAGGAGAATCAAGTGCACTCTCTATAGCCGCCTTAACACGACCTTCCCCCTCACCATAACCAGTACTCATAATAGCAACACCACCATTCTTCATCACGGTCTGCACGTCGTTGAAGTCAAGATTTATGCGTCCATGTACCGTTATTATCTCTGCAATACTCTTTGCAGCAACACACAAAGTATCATCGGCCTTATCGAAAGCCTCCATCAATGTCATATTGGAACAAATCTCACGCAGACGCTCATTGTTGATTACAAGTAAAGCATCAACATGCTTTGCAATCTCCTCCACACCATCCAACGCCTGGTCGATTTTCTTCCTTCCCTCAAAACGGAACGGAATCGTAACAATACCGACAGTAAGAATGCCCATCTCCTTCGACACCTGAGCAATAACTGGAGCAGCACCTGTACCAGTGCCACCACCCATTCCTGCAGTGATGAACACCATTTTTGTACCGTCGTTAAGCATTTTCCGTATATCATCGATACTCTCTTCGGCTGCTTTGCGTGCCCTTTCAGGAACGTTGCCTGCCCCAAGACCCTCCTTGCCAAGCAACAGATGTACTGGCACAGGTGAATCGTTAAGAGCCTGCTGGTCAAGGTTGCACACCACAAACGACACATCGTGAATACCCTCACGGTACATGTGGTTTACGGCATTGCTACCGCCACCACCTACACCAATAACCTTAATGATACTCTTAGGCTTCTCAGGGTCACCGAAATCTATATTTCTGTGCAACAAACCACTATTATTATTTTGTGTATCTTGGGAATCCACAGGTTCTCCAAAATTCAATGTCCTAAAATTGTCGCTCATATTTGTTCTTTATTTTTATTTTCATTCGACAAATCGTATCTATCAGAAAGATTATCAGTCCTCCTCCTTAATCAGACCGTTGAGGAATTTCCTTAACTTCTTAAAGGAAGAACCTACACTTTGCTTATTTTTCTTCTCAAGTTTTTCCTCCTCTTTCTCAGGTTCTACTGGAGGCGGAACAACACCAGGCTTGAGTTCTGAACGGGTAACATCCTGTTGCGGCACATCATCAACAGACTTGACAGGTGTAGGAACACTACCAACAAAAATATCCTGCTGCTCAGGCACTTCCAACCCTGCACAATTCATATCACCTTTGGCAAGAATACCCAAAACCGTGTTCATCATACCATCGTGTGCATTGATATCTGCATCTTTAGAAACGATTTTCTGAGTAACAAAATTAGCAACACGAACCTTGTCGATAGATGTGTCCTTTTCGATAGATGTTTCTTTGCTGATATACGCATTCTTGTTGATAGACATAAATTTACGGAAAGCCTTCTCGATATTCTTCATATTCGAACCACCACCCGTGAGGATAATACCACCAAGCAGTTTGTCAAGATATTCATTTGGAATCTGATAACGTACATTTTCTATTATCTCCTGCAAACGACCCTCGACAATCTTTATGAAATCCGTACTCTTTATCTGTCGTTCTGTATCAACAGGGTACGACAATGTCTCGTCAATCTCGCTCTCCTCAGTAAAGGCATTGGCATACTTAAGTTTCATCTCCTCTGCCATATCCTCGTCAATCTTAAGAGAGGCGATATCTTTCGTAATATTGTTTCCGCCTAACGGAATAACGGCAAGGTGACGAAGGATATTCTTGTAATAAACAGCAACAGTGGTAGTACCGGCACCGAGGTCAACCAATACACAACCAGAACTCTTCTCATTGTCAGTCAGTATGCTATCAGCAAGTGCCAACGGAGAGAGATACGTCTCAGCAATAGCTACTTTCGCATCTTTGAAACAAGAGTGGAAAGAAGTATAAAACTTATCACGGCACAGGATATTAAGAAAATTGCCCTCCAACTTCTGGCACTGAATACCCTCTGGGTCAAGTTCCAGACTGTTATTTACCAAATATTCCTGTGGAACAGAGTTGATAATACTCTGGTCGGGATAAGACGCATTCCTATTGCGGTCCATCATCCTGTTCACAATTAGAGACGTCACACCCGTAGTCTCATAAAAATTCTCCACGATGTTGTTGTTGACACTATGGATTGACTGTCCACCGATACCCACATATACTTGGGCAATATCCTGCTTGAGCTTCGCCTTAAGTTTCGCCACGATGTCAGAAATGCATTTCACTGTCTGCGTAATCTTATAGACAGTTCCTTTCCGGATGAAAGACGAGGAGTCTTCCTTTGCTACGGCAAGAATCGAGATGCTGCCATCAGAGTTTTTGCGCCCTGCCACACCCGTAACCTTCGATGAGCCAAGCTCGATTGCCACTATGAATTCCTTTGCTGCCATACGTACTCCTTATTTCTATTTTTATTTCTTAATTAATTATTCTTTTCTTACATATTATCTGGTTGTCAAACTCGATATTGATGTATGAATATTTATTCCAACCAGCCTCGCTCAGTCCATATTTATAAAACTTCTCCAATTTATCGAGCTTATCCTCGACAAAACTGCCAATCAATTCTTTGCGCTTATCTGCAGATTTGGCCTGCGGTAGTTTTCCAAGATAAACAATATGTTCACCAACTCTCGGCACAAGTTCTATTCCAAGATTTGGCAGGACATTAATCTGCACTATCTGGTTACTCCAAAACTCGTCTGCCATCACCGAAATGGCGAGATTGGAAAGGTAATTGCGGGCATACTGTTCACTTATGTTGCCCGTAGCAATGATAAGGTCGGACACATATTTTGAGTTCGGCATTACACCGCCATGGTCATCCACATAATAGTCTGCACCCTTGTCGTTCTTTATCCTAATTATCGGAAGACGTTGAGTAATGCTGATATTCACGCATCCATCTGTAGTCTTATAGCACTGTGCCGTACTGACAAAAGGACTGATCTTAAGCAAATCCTCGATGTCACGCGGATTAATACACGACATCTTTTTCTTCAGCGGATACAGTTTCGCACGTTCCAAAATTCTTTTTATCTCATCAGCGCTGAGAAACCCATTGGTATTCTCGTCCTCAATGTTTATAGATACCTTGATACATATCGGATACATCTCCTTCGGCTTGTTGAAAGATGTCATTGCCAATACTAAGTAGGCACAAAACAATAAGGTGAGCAATGTCAATAATGTTCTCTTAACTCTCAATCGCATATCACATTCTATTTTTTAATATCTTTTCTATCTGCGGTACATAGTTGTCAAGGTCGCCGGCACCCAATACCACAAGCACCTCAAACTGGTTAGCCTTCACGAAATCAACAACCTCATCCAAATGGATCATCTTCTTCTCCACTCCTGATTTCAAATTATCATAGATAAGAGCCGACGTAACACCAGGAATAGGTTCCTCACGCGCAGGGTAGATATCACACAGCACCACCTCGTCAAACAAACTGAGACTCTCGGCAAAATCCATATAGAAATCTCTTGTCCGTGTATAAAGATGAGGCTGGAAAATAACAGTAATGCGCCTGTCTGAATACAATTCCCTGATACTCTTCGCACTCTGCCTGATTTCCTCTGGATGATGAGCGTAATCACTCAGGAACGCCCTACTGTCAGTTTTTATCTTGAAGTCAAAACGTCTGTCAACGCCCTTGAAAGTACCCATTCCATATCTCAATTCCTCTGCCGAACAACCGTTGAGTTGTGCCATAGCCATCGCTGCAATACCGTTATCGATATTTATTGAAAGCGGTTGACCGAGTTGTACATTTCTTACACATTCTATGGGAGAGATGAAGTCAAATGAAATCTCTCCATTCCCAATCCTGATATTCTCAGCATGGAAATCACCAGACTCACGACTATACTCATAAACCCTGACACCCTCCTGAACGTCAGGTTTCAACTCCAACCCCTTGTGGATAATCAATGCACCGCCTGGTTGGATAAGAGTAGTATAATGGCGGAAGCCCTCAAGATAAGCCTCCTTAGTTCCGTAAATATCCAAATGGTCAGGATCGGTAGCAGTGATGACACTCATCCAAGGCCTCAACCAATGAAAACTGCGGTCAAACTCATCAGCCTCTATGACCACAAAATCACTCTCTTTACTTAAAATATAATTAGAGGCATAATTTTTTGAAATGCCTCCAAGAAAAGCATTGCAGTCAACACTGCTCTGGTGCATTATATGTGCACACATGGTGGATGTCGTAGTCTTACCGTGCGTACCAGCCACGCAAAGCCCTTTATGCGTACGTGTCAACAAACCAAGCACCTGTGCCCGTTTCTCCACGTCAAATCCATTATTCTGGAAAAACACCAATTCCTTATGGTCAGAGGGCACTGCCGGCGTATAGATTACAAGTACCGCATCAGGTTTACGACACATATAAGGTATTTCGTCAACATCCTCCTCGTAGTGAATCAGCATTCCCTCTTTCTCAAGCTGTTCAGTTAGTGTTGAAGGTGTCTTGTCATAACCAGCTACGACAACGCCCCTATGTAGGAAATAACGTGCAATGGCACTCATGCCAATTCCGCCAATTCCAATAAAATAAACCGCCTTTATGTCTTTTAGTTCCATTTCTGTATCTTACGATGCTTTCTAAGATTTTATATGTCAACGCCCTCCCTGGGCAAGTTTTATTACCTCCTGTGCTATGATATCGGCAGAATCAGGCAGGGCAAGTTTTTTGATATTTCCGCCAAGTCTTGTCAGTGCTTTATCATCCTTGACAGTCTCAACAGCCAAATTCAACAGTTGTGCCGGTGCGTCTGCATCTTTTACATAAAGAGCAGCATCCTTCTCCACCAATGCCAAAGCATTCTTTGTCTGGTGGTCCTCCGCAACATTTGGAGAGGGAACGAGAATTACGGGTTTGCCTATTAAGCAAAACTCCGAAATACTACTTGCTCCCGCACGACTGATAACAAGGTCAGCCGCCTTATATGCCGCTCCCATATCAGAAATGAAGTCAGTCACCTTGAGCGTAGGAATTTCCTTATGCCCTTTCAACTGCTCCATGATAGCCGCATTATAGTACTTTCCTGTCTGCCATATAAACTGCACGCCCGACTGTTCCACTAAATCCAAATGCTCCAAAACACTTTCGTTTATAGTCCGTGCACCAAGACTGCCACCTACAATTAGGACAGTGCGAAGACCTGGCTTCAGTCCAAAACTGCTTAAAGCGTCCTCATTGGTCATCTTAGTGTCAAGCAATGCCTGTCTCACAGGATTTCCCGTCTTCATTATTTTATCAGCAGGGAAGAAACGCTCCATGCCATCGTAAGCCACGCAGATACGCTCTGCTTTCTTAGCGAGCAACTTGTTGGTTACTCCCGCGTATGAGTTTTGCTCTTGTATCAAGCAGGGAATACCCATCTTAGCACACGTGTTGAGAGTAGGGCCACTCGCATAACCGCCCACACCAACAGCCGCCATAGGTTTGAACTCCTTTATTATCTTCCTCGCCATGCGCTGACTTTTCCAAATCCTATACAGCACTATGACGTTCTTGAGCATGTTCTTCCTATCAAAACCGCATATCGGTAAGCCCTTAATCTCATACCCAGCAGCTGGCACCCGTTGCATTTCCATGCGTCCGAGAGCACCTACAAACAGTATTTTCGCATCGGGACAACGGTTCTTTATCGCATTGGCAATAGAGACAGCAGGGAAGATATGACCACCCGTACCACCGCCACTAATCACTATTCTTAATTGTTCTCCCACTGCCGTTTAAACCTTATTAATTCGCAAAAGTAAAAAAATTTTTTTGTATATAATAATTTTTAAAGATATTTTTCAGAGAGACAGAAAAATCAGTTTTTGGTTTTGTAATACTATTTTAAAAGTATTGACAAAACCAAAAGTTTTTTGTGTAAAAACAGTTTTGTTGACTAAATAATTCCCTTTATCAGATATTTTTTGTAATTTTGAAAAAGAAATCCTAAATTCCTACTATGCCACACCCATTATTCAATAAGATATTAGAGATAGCCCAAATTGCCGACAGCGCAGGAGGCGAAACACTGACCAAACTGATGCACGAAACCCTATCAATGGCATGCCAAGAGGGGCTACATGACAGCAGTGAGGCATACGGCGGCATATTCGCAGAGGTTGACCTGCTATGCAAACAATACAATGTGCCAATAGCCGACAAGATAGCAATACAGACCATGCGCCGCAATTCAAACCGCAGGGAAAGATTTGACAAAGAAGACTTTCCCTACGATTTGCGTGCTCTTGCTATATTTGTGTCATACATAACGAGAGAAGCAATTCCCGACTTCCTGGTGAACATACTGCCAAAAGCCAACCGCCTATACACAAAAACAGAAAGTCTTGATGTAAAATATATAAGATGTATCGTAAGACGTAAGAACAAAAGATACATCTATGTATCAGTTGAAAGAGGACTTGACGAACAACTTCTTGCCGTTGACTGTTCCGCCGAACATCTTACCTATATAATGGATTTGGCAGAAGAAGGCATGCAACTCAACCTTCTCGATTCCGAGCTTGATAACATGGAAAATGACAGTCAAGGCAAGATTGCAGAGCCTAAACTTATAGTAATAGAACCTGACTATCTCATAGACATCAGTTCGATAGCAGCATGCTTCAAGGAATACGGACATCATGCTCTGAACTACACTATAGATAGACTACGTCAAAAATCGAACACCATTCCAATATTGTTGGGAAATTTCGCAGGCAGTGCTCTTGACGGAATGGTGAACCACGAGGAAGATTTCGACTTCAGTAAAACAATGAGCGAGAGTTTTAAAGGTCAGGCTCTCGAATACTGCACCTGTCCCGACTTCAGCGGCGAGAAATTCAAAAGAGACGCCACGGTACAGTCTAACAACATCAAGGCAGCCGTTGACAGTCTTTTCTGCCGCTACGACAGGAGCAAGACGATATTAGAACCATCATTTGTGTGTGAACGACTTGGTTTACAAGGGCGTGTCGACATGATGACCACCGACCTCCAACTGCTTATCGAACAGAAGTCAGGGCGTAATCCTAACATAGAAGGAAGCCAAAAAAGCAGTCACGGTCCCCAACTTGAACCTCACTACGTGCAACTTCTACTCTATTATGCCGTATTGAAATACAACTTTAACAAAAACCACGACATCATCAATGCAAAGTTGTTGTACTCAAAATACCCTCCCGACAAAGGTCTCGTTACAGTAGCCTTCTATCAAGAACTGTTTCGGGAAGCTATGAAAGTGAGAAACGAGATAGTGGCAACCGACATAAAAGCAGCAAAAGAAGGATTCGCATCCATACTGCCACAACTCACCCCCGGCACAATAAACACTGCAAAAACTTATGGCAATTTTTATAAACGCTACCAACTGCCCCAAATTGAAGCCGTTACCGAACCATTGCGGGATATGTCGCAATTGGAACGAGAATATTTCTGTAGAATGATGACATTCGTTTACAGAGAACGACTGATATCCAAGGTGGGAGCCTATGAAGGAGTGAACAATAGTATGGCAGACCTATGGAATATGCCTTTGTCAGAAAAGTTGGAGACAGGAAACATCTATTTGGGTCTGACCATAAAAAACAAGGAGAAATCAGACAGTGGCGAGGCATTCAACATTATCACTCTCTCCATTCCAAAACAAAGCGACGGCTTTCTGCCCAATTTCCGCCGTGGAGATATGATATACTTATACCAATATCCTCAAAACTCCTACCCTGACGTGAGAAAGAGCATACTCTACAAGGGAAACATCAAAGAAATACACACAACTGAACTTGTTATAGCCCTTATGAACGGTCAGCAGAACCCTGACATCTTTCAAGTCAACGAAACAAATACTAATGAAGTTTATGCTGTGGAACATGCTGGTTCAGACACATCGTGGAACAGTGCCATACAAGGACTACATGTATTGATTACAGCACCTGACCACCGCAAAAAACTGCTATTTGGTCAACGAGAACCCGAAAGAGACACTAATTTGACACTGACACGAGAATACGATGGTGGATACAACGACATTTTGCTGAAAGTAAAACAGGCAAAAGACTACTTCCTACTTGTAGGTCCTCCTGGAACAGGCAAGACATCAATGGCTCTCCGGTTTATCGTGGAAGAAGAAATAGCTTCCAGCAATGGCTCACTGCTGCTCATGGCATATACCAATAGAGCAGTAGACGAAATCTGTTCGATGCTTGAAAGTGCAAATCTTGACTATATCCGCCTCGGAAATGAATACAGTGCCGACCCTTTCTGTAAACCCAAACTCCTTTCTGAAATAGCAAAGGAATGCCCAAGGTTGAGCTTGGTAAAGCAACGACTTTTGTCAACACGCATAATAACCGGCACGACATCTACACTGATGTCACGCCCATATATCTTCGACATAAAGATTTTCTCACTTGCCATAATCGACGAGGCATCGCAAATCCTTGAACCAAACATCATGGGACTGTTAGCCGTACACCGCAAGGGGCACAACGGACAAGAACAATGCCGCATAGAACGATTCATAATGATTGGCGACCATAAACAACTCCCCGCCGTGGTACAGCAGAGCGAGAGAGTATCATCCGTAAATAGTAAAGAACTGAACAATATCGGATTATCCAACTGTCGCAACTCTCTTTTCGAACGACTTTTACGCATAGAGCGCAATGCTGACAGAAAGGAATTTACAGGAGTACTCAACCGTTACGGCAGGATGCACCCTGAAGTGGCGGAATTTCCTAACCAAATGTTTTACGCCAACGAACAACTTGTACCGGTACATCTGCGCCACCAAGAGGAAGTTTCAATCGGATATGCCGACATAGGAAAGACAGACCTTCTCGACACTCTATTGAGAAAACATCGCATGCTGTTCATAAAGTCTCGTCTCTGCCGCCGTCCAGACATCTCCGACAAGGTGAATACCGATGAAGCCGCCATCGTAGCACAACTATTGTACCGCCTGAGACGGATGTTCGCTGGTGGTTTCAACCCCACAAAGAGTGTCGGAGTAATCGTACCCTACCGCAACCAGATAGCGATGATACGGCAAGAAGTAGAGAAACTCGGAATGAAAGAACTCGAAAACGTTTCCATTGACACCGTAGAGAGATATCAGGGCAGTCAGCGTGACGTGATAATCTATTCGTTCACCGTGCAGAACACATGGCAATTAGGATTTCTTACAGCCAACTGTTTCGAGGAGGATGGACATATCATAGACCGCAAACTCAACGTGGCAATAACACGTGCACGCTGTCAGATGATAATGACAGGCAATGAAGCAGTTCTCTCAACAAACTCCATTTTCCGCCAAATGATAGCTTACATAAGGAGCAAGGGAGGACTTTTAGAAGAAGGCCAATCGGCAATGACCACATAAAAAAATGATACCGTATTTTAAAAACGATGTTTCATCTGAAATCGTGAAAAATATTATAAATTTATAAATATTCACTAATAAAAAAACACATATAAGCGATATTTCATTATATTTGTAAGTTAAACTTTTATATATACGTAATAAGAATTATCATAGAATAATATTAAATCATCCATTATGAGTAAGAAATTTTTACTTATATCCGCAATTCTACTAACTGCATCTTTCAGTCATTTGTCTGCTGCCGAACAAGACACCATACCAGGCACCGTATTTGGAGTTCAATCAGTGAAACTTGATGGATATGACTCCAGTTTCTATGGAATTTTCAGGGTATCCAACAATGGTAAATATGCTGTTGCTTCTGACACAAGCGACTCTTACGCAGGGATATTGTGGGAGCGAGAAAGTAATTCCATCACATACGTAAACAACTACACAGGCGAGAAGGCTAATGGGGTTATCCTTAACGATGTCTCCAACGATGGTATGATGGTAGGCGATTATCCGGCTCCAACCGAGAGCAGTTTTTGCTGGCAGCCAGGTTATAAATATCCTGACAAGGATTGGGTCGAGTTACCACTACCTGAGAATACGAATTTGAAATATCCTACAGACATTGATTATTGTTCACAAGCAATACGGGTATCATCCGACGGAAGGGTTGTATTAGGAGAAGTTTACCTATATTATACCGAAACCAAATCTCATTGGGAGCCTATGCTATGGTTTCTTGACGAGGAAGGTAATGTAACAGGCACACAGACATTCGAGGATCTCGAATATGGCAATCAGGGATTCCAAGGATACGATATGTCCGACGACGGTAGTGTAATTGTCGGAATGATGACAAGTGCGCGTGGGGACATGCTTCCTACAGTAATCCAGGATGGTGTAATGAGGTGGCTTGATGGACCGGAACTTACATGGAACGAGAGCGAAAATAGATGGTTGGAATATGACGAAAACGGCGTAATGAAAGAGTATTATTGGGAAGGCATGGCAAACTGCATAGACAAGGACGGAAATGTATATTACTACTATTCAAACGGAGATGGCGTGCAGCATAACGTTGTTGAAAACATCTATACGGGAGAAAAGAGGGAATATGATAAAATCGTATCATGTGGTGTCGGCAGTCTGGTTTTAGGAATGACAGTCGTAGCAAGTGATAGACCGATAGACATGTCTGCCTTATACTCTGCTATCAATGTATCTGATGATGGAACAGTAATTGCAGGTGGTGGCTTGGGTGTAGAATCTTACGGTTCATATTTCAATTATCCAGCTCTTATCGTATTGGACGAGAGCCCGATAGAAACCAGTATCAAGGCCATGAAACTCGATGGTATAAACATCAGCAGGAACGGAAACACTATATCAATATCAGGAGATTTCGACAGAGCAGAAATGTTTAATGCTACTGGTATGCAGGTGGCTTCCTCAAAAGGCGATATTGACTTGAATAGCATGACAAATGGCATGTATATCATCAGAGTTAGCAAAGGCAACGCTACAAACGTATATAAGATACTGAAATAAGTATATAAAGTAAAATTTAACAACATAGATCACATTGAAAAGTTGTAAACTTATTAAAAAGTTTGCTAATAGAGGTATGAGCCAACGATATTTCCTTATATTTGCATAAAACAATAAATATATAACGTAATAAGAAATTTATTTAATAATTAAGAATCATCTATTATGAGAAAAAATTTTTTACTTATGCTCGCTGGTATGCTGACAGCATCTCTCTGTCCTTTGACAGTTTTAGCACAGGATGCCATACCAAGCACCCTCTTTGAGTGTGAATACGTGCCTCTCGATGGCTACGATTCCAGTGTTTATGGATCATTCCGTGTGTCAAACAATGGAAAATATGCCGTGGCTTCTGATGAAAGTGGCGACTCCTACGCCGGAATATTGTGGGAGCGAGAGAGCAATTCCATCACATACGTCAACGACTACAATGGGGAGAAGGCAAATGGAGTGATTCTCAGTGACGTAGCTAACGATGGTATGATGGTGGGCGCATATCCCACTACAGTTGATGGAAGTTTTTGCTGGCTTCCAGGCTACAAGTATCTCGGTAAAGAATGGGTTAACCTGCCACTTCCTGAGAATACAAATATGACTCATGCCTACGACATGGATTATTGCTCATACGCAGTATGCGTATCATCCGACAGCAGGGTGATATTAGGAGAGGTTAACCTTTACAGGGCAGACTCTACATCTCGCTGGGAACCGATGCTGTGGTTTCTTGATGAGAATGGCAACGTAACAGGCACACAGACATTCGAGGATCAGGACTACGGAAATCAGGGATTCATGGGATACGACATGACTGATGACGGAAGTGTGATTGTAGGAAATGTGACAAGTATTCGTGGCGACCAACTTCCGACAATAATACAAGATGGTGTAATGAGGTGGATTGACGGTCCTACACTTGAATGGAATGGAGTTAGATGGGCTGATATCGATGAGGAGACTGGTGAGGAACATGAGTATTACTGGGAAGGAACAATAATGAGCATGGACAAGGACGGAAATATGTACTACTACTATACTGACGGTGATGGCATACAGCACAATATCGTTGAGAACATCTACACAGGTGAGAAAACGGCATACAATGAACTTTTATCCTGTGGTGTCGGTGGTATGGTATTGGGAAACACTGTGGTCGCAAGCGAGAGACCGTTTGATATGTCAGGCTTATACGCTGCCCTCAATGTATCTGACGATGGAATGGTGATAGCAGGATGCGGATTTAATGAAACTTATTATTATAATTATCCAGCTCTTATCTTACTGTCAGAAAGTCCGATAGATACAAGTATCAAGACTATGAAACTCGATGGAATAAACATCAACAGAAACGGCAATACCATATCAATATCAGGAGATTTCGACAGAGCTGAAATGTTCAATGCTACTGGCATGCAGGTGGCTTCCTCAAAAGGCAACCTCGACCTGTCGGGCATGACAAACGGCATGTATATCATCAAGGTAAGCAAAGGCAATACCACAAAAGTATATAAGATTGTGAAATAACAAGTTGATATATAAAGACAATAAAAGCGGAAATCGAAATTCGGTTTCCGCTTTTTATTGAAAATTTTTCTTAGGATATTTTCTTGAAATTTCCTTTTTTGAGCCTCTTGTCGGATTCGAACCAACGACCCCGAGATTACAAATCACGTGCTCTGGCCAACTGAGCTAAAGAGGCGGGTGGGCAAGCTACTTACATCGCGTCGCTACAACCAACTACCTTTGCTACGTTCCCGTCCTGGAGGATTCGAAGGGAGCTGACCGTGCAAGACTTACCCAT
>JAJPYV010000167.1 GCA_021204735.1 Prevotella sp. | reverse complement strand
ATATTTGTGAAAGTAAAAAAAATGCGCTAACTTTGCACATCTAAATTTGTTATAAACTTTTAAGACATGAAAGCATTCGTATTTCCCGGACAGGGAGCACAGTTTGTAGGTATGGGCAAAGACCTGTACGATAACAATCCTTTAGCAAAGGAATTATTTGAAAAAGCCAATGATATTCTCGGTTACAAGATAACCGACATCATGTTCAACGGAACAGATGAAGAGTTGAAACAGACAAAAGTAACTCAGCCAGCCGTATTCCTCCACAGTGTAATCACAGCCCTGTGCATGGGGGACGATTTCGCCCCATCAATGGTAGCAGGCCACTCATTAGGCGAGTTCTCAGCATTGGTAGCAGCAGGAGCACTGAGTTTTGAGGACGGTTTGAAACTCGTATATGCACGTGCAATGGCAATGCAGAAAGCTTGCGAGGCAGCCCCATCCACAATGGCAGCAATAATAGGATTGCCCGATGAGAAAACAGCAGAGATCTGCGCCGAAGTAAACAAAGATGGTCACGTATGCGTACCAGCCAATTACAACTGTCCTGGTCAGCTTGTAATCAGTGGTAATATCGAAGCAATCAATGAAGCATGCGAGAAATTAAAAGCAGCCGGAGCAAAGCGCGCATTGCCATTGAAAGTAGGAGGCGCATTCCATTCCCCACTGATGCAACCGGCAAAAGACGAGTTGCAAGCAGCAATTGAGACAACCACATTCAATGCTCCTAAGTGCCCGATTTACCAAAATGTAGACGGCAAAGCACACACCGAACCAGCCGACATCAAGGCAAACCTCATCGCTCAGTTGACCAGTGCCGTTAAGTGGACAACCTGCGTACAGAGCATGATAGCAGACGGAGCAGACGACTTTACGGAGTGCGGACCAGGCAAGGCACTACAAGGAATGATTGGCCGCATAGACAAAACCGTTGCAATACA
The DNA here is from genome assembly GCA_021204735.1 of Prevotella sp. Taxonomy (GTDB): domain Bacteria; phylum Bacteroidota; class Bacteroidia; order Bacteroidales; family Bacteroidaceae; genus Prevotella. Next base: position 1,573 of record JAJPYV010000167.1, on the reverse strand, counting down.
CGGAATCCAATAAAACCAACCTATGAAATCCAATAAAATAATCTTATACCAAATATTCACCCGACTATTTGGTAATGCCAACATAACCCGTAAGGAAAACGGGACGAAAGACGAAAACGGATGCGGCAAAATGAGTTTTTTTGACGCATCCGTATTGCGCAGAATTAAGAAACTCGGCGTAACCCATATCTGGTACACAGGAATCATACGCCATGCATCATGTACCGACTACACCAAAAATGGCATACCCCGCCAGCATCCAGCAGTGGTAAAAGGCAAAGCAGGATCCCCATACGCTATAACCGACTATTACGACATCGACCCCGACTTGGCAGACAATGTAGACAACAGGATGGCGGAGTTTGAGGCTCTTGTGGAACGTACTCACAAAGCAGGGATGAAAGTTATAATCGACTTTGTTCCCAACCATGTGGCACGCCAATATCATTCAGTAGTCAAACCCGCAAGCACGAAAGACTTAGGCGAGAACGACGACACAAATATGGGGTTTTCCCCTCAGAATAACTTCTACTATATCACCAACGCCACATTTGAGCCGTATATCAACATGTTTCACGGTGAAGAAATGCCGTATTATGAGTTTCCTGCCAAGGCAACGGGAAATGACAACTTTGGCAATCGCCCAAATAAGAACGACTGGTATGAGACTGTCAAACTGAATTACGGTGTGGACTATTGCGATGCAGGTGGAAGATCTTACCACTTCACCCCTACTCCAGACACATGGAACAAAATGGCTGAAATCTTGCTCTTTTGGGCAAACAAGGGCATTGACGGTTTCCGTTGCGATATGGCAGAGATGGTTCCCGTAGAATTTTGGCTTTGCGCAATTAACAAAGTGAAAGCAGCATATCCTGAAATATTGTTCATAGGAGAAGTGTACAACCCATCCCTATACCGCAGCTTTGTAGCAGCAGGCTTCAATTACCTGTACGACAAAGTAGGCATGTACGACTGTCTGTTCGGTGTAATGCAAGGTAACAAACCCGCATCAGAAATCACATATCAATGGCAAGCCATAGACGATATACGCGACAAAATGCTATACTTCCTTGAGAACCACGATGAACTTCGTATAGCAAGCGACTATTTCACAGGAAATGCTGCAAAAGGTATTCCTGCCATGATTGTCTCTGCACTGATGAACAAAAATCCTTTCATGCTCTACGCAGGACAGGAGTATGGTGAACGTGGCATGGACAAAGAGGGATTTAGCGGGCTTGACGGAAGAACTACCATATTTGACTATTGGACAGTTACATCACTCTATCACGGGTATGTCAACCGCAAAAAGCTCACTCCAGAGGAGAAAGAATGGGAGAAGAAATATCAACAAATAATGAGCGTGGCAAGCAAGGAAAAAGCCATAACCCAAGGCAATTTCTTCGACCTGATGTATGTAAACGGCAACAGCGAGAAATTCAACCCTCATCGCCAATACGCATTCCTTCGGAAATACCAAAACGAAGTAATTCTTGTTGTAGCAAACTTTTCAGACGAAAATGCAGAATGCCATGTAAATATCCCAAAACACGCATTCGACTGTTTGGAA
>JAJPYV010000343.1 GCA_021204735.1 Prevotella sp. | reverse complement strand
TTTAAATATTGTAAGGTATATGTTTTTATTAAGCACTGATAACTTAATATTATTTAACGTTAATTACCTACTATATTTTGTTATTTTCACTAAATTTGCAACTATTATTGGTGTGAAGCGTCATTCTTAATAATAGTTTCATGTAAAAATTTTCGGCATAGTCTTTTATTCTCCTATTCTTTGATTAATCAAAGCCTTAGAAAAATGTACACATGCCCTTATTTGCAAATCATGGAAAATACGAACTTTTCGTCAAAATTAAATTAAAATAAATCATGTATTAACAAATTATTAACTAATGGGAAACTTAAGTAAATGTAAAAGGGCCTTGTGGCTTCTCGCATTCCTGCTGTTGACTATGCCGGGAATGTACGCCCAGAGCCTGACCGTGAAAGGACATGTGCAGGATTCCAACGGCGAGGACGTCATCGGAGCGACCGTCATCGAACAGGGAAACCAGAAGAACAGCACCATCACGGACCTGAACGGAGACTTTTCCCTCACAGTGAATCCAGGGAAAAAACTCATTGTTTCATACATTGGTATGAAAACACTGGATGTTAAGCCTTCCGCGGGAGAACGTCTTGACATCGTGCTCGAAAGCGACGAGCAGTCGCTCGACGATGTCGTGGTTATCGGCTATACCAGCAGGGCAAGAAAAGACCTCACGGGGTCCGTCGGCTCTGTATCGGGTGCCAAACTGGCGGCTGTGCCTGTGGCTTCGGCAGGTGAGGCCCTACAAGGTAAAATCGCCGGCGTGCAGGTAACAACGGTCGACGGTGCCCCTGGCGCTGACATCAACATCCGTATCCGTGGTGGCGGTACTTCTTTGAGCACTGACAACAGCCAGCCTCTGTTCATCGTCGATGGCTTCATCACTGACAACATCAACGATATTCCGCCTACCGATATCCAGTCTATCGATGTCCTGAAGGATGCCTCCCTTACCGCTGTCTACGGTGCCAAGGGTGGTAACGGTGTAGTTGTCGTCACAACCAAATCGGCTCAGGCCGGCAAGACCAAGGTCGAGTTCAACGCCTACTGGCAGGGCAAGAGACTGGCAGGCAAGGTTGACCTGCTCGATACTTACGAGTTCGTCAGATACCAGCAGGACTACACAGTGGCAAGCAACTCTAAGATTTACCAGTTCAGAAATGACTATGGTAACCCTAATGACCTTGACCTTTATAAGAATGCCACAACGCACGACTGGCAGGATGAGATCATGGGTGGTACCGCCCTGACACAGATGTACAACGTCACTGTCAAAGGCGGCAACGACAGGCTGCGTTTCAACACGTCTCTTACACAGAGCAACGAGAACGGTATCGTGGCAAGCTCTGGTGTTCGCCGTACCAACTTCAACACGAAGATCGACGTACAGATAACTCCGAAATTAAAGCTCCTCATCAACCCGCGTATCACTTACAGACGTGACCTCGGCGCAGGCGCGGACGGTATCGGTACCGGCGGTCTGATCGGCGTTCTGCGCTACCGCCCTACTAACGGTCTGAGAGAGGTGATGTACCGTGCCGACAAGACTGTAAGCTACAACGACGAGAAATACTGGATACTCTCCAGCCCGCTGGAGGAAATCAACCAGAACTACCAGCTCAAGCATGCTTACACCATCACAAACCAGTTCTCTCTCACATGGAACATCGTCAAGGGTCTCAACTTCAAGTCTGACCTCGGACAGTCATGGGGCTTCTCTGACAACGACCGTTACTATGGCTATCTTACAAGCACAGGTATCTCCAACAACGACGAACCGGTTGTTCAGATCACCAACAAACGCACTGACAAGTACATCTGGACCAACACCCTCACTTACGACCTCACGCTGAAGGACAAGCACAACCTCTCCTTCCTCTTAGGCTTTGAAATCCAGGACCAGAAGTCAACACAGACTTACGAGAGCGCACGATACTTCCCGCAGACCATCTCGCCAAGGGACGCTTTCGCCAACTTGGGATTGGGTACTCCCTACGCCACTACATCTTCCGTCGCCACTCCTGACCGTATGGCTTCATACTTCGCCCAGGCGAACTACAACTACAAGCACAGATACCTCCTCTCCGCCACGTTCAGAGCCGACGGTTCCACCAAGTTCGCCCCCGGCAACCAGTGGGGATACTTCCCTTCCGTATCAGGGGCCTGGGTAATCTCCGAGGAGAACTTCATGAAGAACGTCAGCTGGATTGACAACCTGAAACTGCGTATCGCTTACGGTATGGCCGGTAACAACAATATCGATTCCGACCTCTGGCGGTACCAGTATACAATCAGTTCCAACGGCGGACCAAGCTGGGGCGAGGGAACAATCAACGGCGAGGCTTATTACACCACCTCAAGCACATTCGCAAACAAGGACATCAAGTGGGAGACTACCGTCACACGTAACGTCGCCGTCGACTTCGGTATTCTCAAGAACAGAATCACCATCACGCCTGAGTTCTACTGGAACACCACACGCGACCTGCTTTACACTGCCAAAATACCTACTACAACAGGTTACACTCAGCAGATACAGAATATCGGCAGGGTTACCAACAAGGGTATCGAGCTCACACTCAACGCTGACATCATCAGAAAGAAAAACGCAGAGTTGAGCCTCACGCTCACCATGGGCAAGAACAAGACGCGCGTTGACAAGATCAACGGCGAGGACAACGTCCTGTGGACAACATCAAGCAGGTGGAGCTCAGCCTACAACGACTTCTGCCTCATGGAGGGCAAGGAAGTCGGTCTTATCTACGGCTTCATCTATGACGGTCTCTATACTTTCGACGAGTTCGAACGCTCAGGATACAACTATGTCGCCAAAGAGGGTACTCTGAACTGCGACGCTATCTACGGAACTGCTCCCGGACGGCCTAAGTTCAAGGATATCAGCGGACCTGACGGCGTGCCTGACGGCGTTATCAACGAGTACGACCGTACTGTGATCGGCAACACCAACCCTAAACTCCAAGGTGGTTTCGGCATCACGGGAAGATGGAAGAACTTCGACCTCACTGCCAACTTCACTTATATCTTGGACTTCGATATCCTCAATGCCACCGCATACGACCTCTCATCTGCGGTCAACTCAAGCAACACGAGCCCGCTCAACGTGCTCGCCAAGTTCAACTATGAGAACCGCTGGGTTTACTTCGGTGACATTTATAATGATGACGGAACTCTCTACAACATGGGCGAGATGCTCCTGAGCAACAGCCAGCATATCGAGTACCTTGATGTCTATGAGGCCCTCAATTCCGGCAAGACTCTTTGGAACCCGAATGACGTCACATCAAGATATACTCACTCTTATTTCGTTGAGGACGGCTCTTTCCTGCGTCTTAGCGATATCACCATAGGCTACACGCTGCCGCAGAACATCACACGCAAGTGGGGTATCGAGCGCCTGCGTTTCTATGTAACCGGCTCCAACGTATTCTGTCTGACAGGATACAGCGGATACGACCCTGAAGTCGACATCCAGAGCGGTTTGACACCAAGTGTTGACTACAACCGTTATCCTCGTAGTCATGGCTACTTATTCGGTCTTAACATAACTTTCTAATCCATAACGACAATGAAAAATTTTATCTATACGGGCTTGGCTCTCCTTCTTTCATTGATGGGAATATCGTCGTGTTCCGACTATCTGGACGTGAACTCCCCTTCCACGTTCACTGACGACTACATTTTTAGTTCCACCGAAGAGGCCAACCGACTGCTCAACAATGTTTATTACAAAATATGCAGGAACAATTCATACGGCAACTATTATCTCACAACGTTCAACTATAACAGCGACGTCGAGTTCACCACCAGCACTGCCGAGACACAAAGCACCAGCCACAACGAGTACAAACTGTTTGACTGTGAGGCCGACGCCAGTACTCTGCAGACACTTTGGGAGACTGTCTACTCCGGTATAGAGAGTACCAACAACTTCATCTGTGCGGCTGAACAAAGTGAGCTTTACGAGGAGAAGGATACCGCCTTGCTGCAAATGATCGGTGAGGCCAAGTGCCTCAGGGCTATGAGCTATTTAGACTTCGTGATTTATTTCGGAGACATACCTTTCTCCATGACACGTACTTACGACTCAGAGAGCCTCGTGATGCCGATGGCTGACCGTAACGATATCCTTGATGCTCTTATCACCGACCTCGAAGAGACCGCACCTACTATGGAATACGCCGCCAACCTCTCAGCCGGCGTTGAGCGCTGCTCCAAAGAGTATTGCTGGGCTTTGATAGCACGTATCGCCCTCTATCGCGGCGGGTACTCTCTCTATCCCGGTGAATCCAACTCTGACAAGGGAACCATGAAACGACAGGATGACTATAGGACTTATTACGAGATTGCGAGGAACTATTGCGATTCTGTTATTTCCTCCGGCACTCACTCCCTGACGAAAGGTTTCTGGGAGGTATTCATCGATGAGTGTAACTATAAGGTCGCCAACGATGATGACCCTATATTCGAGATACCTTTCACGATGGACGTTTCAGGTAATGTTGGCTACGTTCACGGGCCTAAGGGAAACGACTCAAGTGCCGGTGGTACGGAGGCTCCCAACCTCTGGGGTACCTCAAGCGGAAGTGTCCGTCTGAATGAGTTCTACCGCTTCTCTTTCGATGAGAATGACTTGCGCCGCAACACCATCGGTTATTGGTATTATGACTACGACGGCACGCCTGTCATACTCAACGACTACAACAACTATTGCAACAAATGGTCGAAATTCTGGGACGAGAACCATACGCAGGGCTACCAGAGCAGCGGCAGCACGGGTATCAACTTCCCGTATATGCGCTATGCCGACGTGCTACTCATGTTCGCCGAGGCGGAGAACGAGCTCAACAACGGTCCGACAGAGGCTGCCAAGACTGCTCTCAAGACTGTACGGGAGCGTGCTTTCCGTGGGGCTGACAACGAGACACAGATGGTGGATGAGTACGTTGATGCCGCTACTACCAAGGATGACTTCTTCCAGCTCATATTCAACGAGCGCAAATGGGAGTTCGCCGGTGAGAACCTGCGCTGGAAAGACCTCGTGCGATGGAACCTCTACAACCAGGTGCTCTACAAGGTGTTCTGGCAGTACTACGGCTTCGGCAGCCAGGACTACTCTTACGACTTTGACGATGAGTACGACAATTATCCTACCAAGATTTACTACAACATAGTAAGCAATCCCAAGGACGGCAGCTATCCTAACCAGACCCTTGACGTACTTGAGTTCTATACCTACGAGGTTGACGGCGTGACAGTAGAAAACCTATGGCAGAACTTCGGACTCAACGCCGACCTGATGCCTACCAAAGGCTGGTCAAGTGCCGACTGGTGCTCGTGGCTTGATGATGACACCGGTATCGCTAAGGCACAGTGCCGGTGCTCGCTGCGCGGCTATATCTACATTGATGAAAGAGGCGTGATTATGACCACGGACATTCCTAACTGGACAAGCAAGGACCAGGATCTCAGCACACTGCCCCCGGTTCGATATATCCTGCCGATTCCTACTGACGCTATCTCCCGGAGCAACGGGGCTTACGTAAATCACTATGGTTATTAATTTTAATCGGATAACGACAATGAAAAATAAATTTTATATAGTACTGATGATGTTGGTAAGCGTCGTCTGTCTGCTCCCAAGCTGCTCCGACGATGATGAGGTGTTGGACGATGAGTACAGCTCTGACCGCCTGTTCATGCCTATGTTCCGCAGACAGCAGAACACCAACAACAGCTCCGACAGGTATGCCTGCGGCATTGCCTCGGAAGCTACCGACTGCCCCAGCGACAGGGTCAACGATGTCATGCTTTACTGGTACGGCGTCGACGGGGCGAGCGGATATCAGCTGAGGTCCAAAATCCAGGGCACCGACTGGGAAAACAACAAGATTCTTGATACCATCGTCAAACCGGAAGTTCTTGAGTTCCTCGATGAGGACCTGCAGTACAGCGTGGGATATTCCTACGCTATCAGGGCAATATCTCCGCTGGGCGACCAGTACAACTCCAAGTGGTACGGTTACGGTGACACATCCCACCAGAACGACTATATGGTCATAACCACCGGTGACCGCTACGACGTGCCTGATGTCTTCTGGGTCGAGGACGTCGACTATTCCACCATGAGGGTGTACTTCAACGCCGAGGCTGAGAGCGGTTATGAGACCGCTTACGAGGAATTCATCGACAACGGAGCAGAAATTGACGAGGACGGCAACTGGGTGTTCGACGAGATCACCGTCACACCGACAAGTGATAACCCTGACCTCCCCACTCTGACACACACGATGACTGCACAGGACTTCGCCAACGGGTATGTCGATTTTGACGGACTGGTAACAAACGGATCGTATATCATCACGGGCCGCAACAACAACATCAAGCGTGTCTATGACAGGGACTACAACAAGACCTACGTCCGCATGAAAGGCGATGTGGGTGACCCTATCACAATCGAGCCAATTTATAATTACGAGAATGACACAATCCTCACTCAAAGTTATGTTCCAAACTTGAAGGCCGCACGTATTGACACAGTATTAGTAAATTACATCAATGACAATACAATGGCAGAAGGACAGGTATTCTATCTCCGTGGAGGCGAATACTACTACATCTGCAATAACATGAATATGTGCAAGGGCTTTACTCTTGAAACCGACCCTGCTGATCTCGCAGCTGGCAAAGGCAGAGCATTCGTTTATCTTGGCGTTGGAACAACAACAGCAGCAGGAACAGAAGGTAATGCAAAGAATTTCAACTTAGGACGTAATGCGGCAAGTACGGCTGAAAACGGATGCTTGCTCACATTCCAAGCTATCAAATTCAATGAAATCAACTTTGCTCCTCAGGTTTATTATAACTACATGGATCAGACTGGTATTGACGGAAACTCACAGTACACAATCGCTGCCAATTATTTCATCAACATGAACTCTCAGGGCTTGGGATTCACGATGAGCGAGTTGAGCGTTACCAACTGTACATTCGCTGGTTTGGTACGTGGATTTATCCGCTTCCAGGGTCCTAACCGTCAGATTATACAGAAACTTACTGTTGACAACTGTGTATTCTACGACTGCGGTCAATACGATGTCAACGGTCGTGGTTACTCATGGTTCGCCGGTCCTGGTACGAACAAGAACTCTAACTTCTACCAGAACCTTACTATTACAAACAACTCGTTCCTCGACTGCTCACGTCACGCATTGGTAACTGAGAACGGTAACCTCGCATGGCCGGAAGGAACTGTCTGGAACATCGACATTGAGAACAACACGTTCGTCAACTTTGCTCCACGCTCATCCTCATCAAGTCATGGACTCGTCCTCGAGATACGCTACGCCCCGAAGAACAGTACAGTAACTGTCAAGAAGAACCTCTTCGTTCAGGTTCGTGACGGTGATGATGATGACAGGAACCTTTATATGAGGGGTATGCGTATTGATACAAAAGTAATGAATTACGACTTTGCGGACAACTATGCTACTACCGTTCCTGACTGGACGGAAACAACCTTGACCGACGGCCTGTTCACCAACTATGCGTTCAGCAACACAAGCGACGGTGCCGGCTACCAGAGCGGAGCTCTCAACAAAGGTGGATACGGAGAGACGCAGATCAAGTTCGGTGACAACGTCAACGGTAACGAGGATGATGCTGTCGGATATCAGCTTACTCCTGAGGAACTGTTCGTTGACCCAGATCCATTGGCAAAGAACGGTTACAAGGACATGCACCGCCATAACGTTGATGGTTTCTATTTCCAGAACACCGATAAGGTAAAGAACCACCCGATTTACACCAAGGGTATCGGTGACCCTCGCTGGAGAACTGGTGCTGCATGGAAATAAATTGCCACCGAAGCGCCTATGTTTAACGGCGCTATACAATATAAGGCAAAAACCTTAATAAAACAGCCTCAGAAGTTTCATACTTTTGAGGCTGTTTTATTACCGCTTTACCGACTCCATTAGCAGTTGTCCATTATGCACCTTTATATCTTCCTCGCTGATAAGATACTCAAGAGCTTCCTCAAGAATCTCTCTTTTATAATCTATCTTATCTATGTCTGTAACAATATGTGGTTTATTGTCTGCCAATAAATTCTTTATTAGCATCTGAGCTGTCTGCAAAAATTCCTTAGGAGTTTCTTTTTTTTTATGAGACAGGCATACGTCACATTGGTTGCAATCAGAAGATTTTAATTCACCAAAGTATCTTAACAATTGACGACTGCGGCATTCGGCATCATTTGTAGCATAACTCAAAACAGCCTGAATGCGCTCGATATATTCTTTTTTGCGGTCATCATAAATATCTGGAGGAAACACAAGACGTTCAGCTTCTTCCCTGCGTTGAGTGTAACTAATGTGTGGTATCATCTTGCGAGGTATGAAATGGATAATCCTTCGCTCGCTCAGACCTTTCAATAAAACATAAAGTTCAGGCATTGCAAGTCCTGACTGCAATGCTATAAGACTCTCATCAATATAACTGTAATCAGAGAACAATCCTCCGTAATTTCTCAATAGAGATGTAACTACAGCATTCTCATGGGTTGTAAGACTGTCAAGACGATATAAGCTGTCGCGCGTCAGTAACATTTTTATCCGTGCCCTGCTATCAGACTCATCCTCATATTGAATATAACCAGCTTTTGTAAGTATGCTAAGGGACGAATCTACCTGTATAGGGAAATGCTTGAATGCCTGACAAAACCTATCGATATTGAATTCAAACCTACAACCTGCGCCACTTCCCATTCCTATCTGGTAAAAATATGCCAAGTGCTCATAGACCTGCCTTATATAGTCCTTTTCTGGATAATTCTCCGCTATCCTACGCTCAAGTTTACTCTTGTCATTGTTGTTGTAAAGCATTATAGCATACGAATTCTTTCCATCACGCCCTGCACGTCCAGCCTCCTGAAAATAAGCCTCCAAAGAATCAGGACAGTCCAAATGGATAACGATTCGCACGTCTGGCTTGTCTATACCCATACCGAAGGCGTTGGTCGCCACCATAACCCTTATCTTACCTGCATGCCATTGATTTTGTCGCTCATCTCTTGCAGCATCCTCCAACCCTGCATTGTAAAAAGTAGCACTCACATTATTGTCATTGAGCAACTCTGATATTTCACGTGAACGCCTTCTACTCCTCACATATATTATCGCAGACCCATTCACCGATTTCAATATGCGCAAAACCTCTGCTTGCTTGTCAGGCGATTTCTTAACAATATATGCAAGATTTTTGCGCTCATAACTCATGCGGAAAACATTCTTTTCCTTAAACCCAAGACGTACTTGAATATCATCAATCACTCTTGTTGTGGCTGTAGCGGTAAGGGCAAGAATCGGAGCTTCAGGCTTAATATTTCTTATCTCATTTATCTTAAGGTAAGACGGACGAAAATCATAACCCCATTGACTTATGCAATGTGCTTCATCAACTGTGATGAAACTGACATTCATGTGGGAAAGTTTTTTCAAGAAAAGCTCTGAAGATAGACGTTCAGGCGATACATAGAGAATTTTTATACCTCCAAACACTGCATTTTCAAGTGTCGTAAGTATCTCTGCATGTGACATACTACTGTGGATAGCAGCTGCCTTTATACCATGGGAACGCAAATTAACAACCTGATCTTTCATCAAGGCAACAAGAGGCGTAATAACAAGACATACACCGTTTTTAGCAATCGCAGGTACCTGAAAAGTTATCGACTTTCCTCCCCCAGTAGGCATAAGTCCCAAAGTGTCACGCCCTGAATAAATACTTTCGATTATCTCCCGCTGGATACCACGAAAATCCTCATAACCCCAATACTTATGGAGTATCTCTTTCAATATGTCTTCTGATTTATACATATTAGCATTGAAGTTATGGGACCTGTTGAACTATTCTATTTCCTCTCCTCCATCAGTAGGACGAATATCCTCTATTTGCAGTTGAACGTCGTTATGTTTATAAACATTGTCTTCTAATGTGTATGCAATGTCAAAACTCCGTTTTGATTTGATATATCGTGCTGCTCCACTTTGCCCAAATGCTATACCGTTCATCACGTTGTTTGACTTTGAGTCCACAAGCTCCAGTTTTATGTGTTCCTGATCCCTTCCAACCACCTTACTTGTGCCGAAATCATAAACATCTGTAGTACAAAATAGAGGTTTTGGATTCAATGGACCGAACGGTCCGAATTTCTTAACATCTGAATGAAACTTATGTGTTATATCCTTGAAATTGATAACAGCATCAATGTCAAGATTTGCCTCCGTCTGTTCGGGTTTTATATGTTCTTCAACATATTTCTGAAACCGCTTTCTGAACTCTGGCACATCTTTCCACTTCAATGTCAGTCCTGTGGCGTATGTATGCCCTCCAAAACTCTTTAAAAGATCCCGACAACTCTTTATTGCAGAATATACATCAAAGCCTGTAACGCTACGTGCAGACCCCGTCGCAAGGTCATCTTCCCGCGTCAACACGATAGTAGGACGGAAATATATTTCCGTAAGGCGGGAAGCTACTATGCCTATAACACCTTTTTTCCAATTTTCATCATAGAGAACAATACTCGAATGACGCTTCTGGCTCTCTATCCTCGCAACAATCTGATTGGCCTCCTCAGTCATCTGCTTATCAATGTCCTTACGTAGCTCATTATATTCGTTAATATGCTTCGCCTCATTAAGTGCACTGATGAAATCCTTCTCCACAAGCAAGTCAACGCTCTCTCTGCCGTTCTCCATCCTGCCCGAAGCATTTATGCGCGGTCCGATTTTGAAAACTATGTCACTCATGGTAATCGTCCTGCCATTAAGTCCACAGATGTCGATTATGGCTTTTAGTCCGACATTCGGATTCTGATTCAATTGCCTAAGACCATAATATGCCAATATACGATTCTCGTCTACAACGGGAACAATATCTGCGGCAATACTCACAGCACAGAAATCAAGCAAAGGGATAAGTCGGGAAAACGAAATACCATTGTTCTTCGCAAAGGCCTGCATGAACTTGAATCCTACCCCACAACCAGAAAGGTGCTTGAAAGGATATGTGTCATCGCTTCGTTTAGGATTGAGGACAGCGACAGCGGGTGGCACTTCCTCATCGGGAACATGGTGATCACAAATAATGAAATCAATGCCGAGTTTTTTCGCATATACAATTTCATCTACCGCCTTGATACCGCAGTCAAGGATTATTATCAATTTCACACCAGTTTCATGAGCATAGTCTATTCCCTTATAACTCACTCCATACCCCTCATCGTAACGGTCAGGAATATAATAGTCTACATTCGAATAGAATTGCTGCAGAAACTTGTACACAAGCGCGACGGCAGTACAACCGTCAACGTCATAGTCACCATACACCATTATTCGCTCTTTACGCCCCATCGCATCATTGAGCCTATCTACAGCCACATACATATCCTTCATCAGGAACGGGTTTATCAAGTCGCTCAATTGGGGTCGGAAGAACCGTTTGGCAGCGGATTCCGTGGTAATGTCACGCTGAATGAGTATATTTGCCAAAAGGGGACTTATCCCTAACTTGGCTCCTAATTCTTCAGCCGCCTTTTTTTGCTCGGATGTTGGTGTTTTGTAGTTCCATTTGAAATGCATTTATGTTGTTTTTTATTTTTATTTCTTAGCCACGAAGGTCCTTATATAAAGATATAAGAGCCCTTTTATATGTACAAAGGGCGTGTAAAGATACAAATAAAAAACAAGATTTTTGATGTTTCAAACGGAAAAGTACACTGTTGTCAACTTTTTTTAGTTTTTATTTATACTGTTTGGAAAATGGAGAAATTAACACTTCCGTATGCCCTGTGCTCCACAAATCCTGGTTCAGTCTCAAAATTGTACTTATTTCCATGCTCTAAAACGAATACACCTTCTGATTTAAGGATATTGCTCACACGTATGAGCGTTGGTATCTCCTGTAGGTTTTCAAGAGTGTATGGTGGGTCGGCGAAAATCACATCAAATTGTGTATGACAACTCTTTATAAATCGAAACACGTCACCACGCAGAGGAATACAATTGTTATCATCGAGTTTTTTTAGACACTGCCGGATAAATGCATGGTGATCTTTATCTCCCTCAACACTTATTACCTGTGAACAACCACGTGACAAAAATTCGAGAGAAATACTGCCAGTTCCAGAAAAAAGATCGAGTGCCGTCGCTCCCTCAAAAACAATATAACCGTTCAGTACATTAAAGATATTCTCCTTGGCAAAATCTGTTGTCGGTCTCGCCTTAAAAGAATGGGGTATATCAAAACGACGCCCCTTATATTTTCCCGTTATTATTCTCATCTATTTCTTATGAAAATATTTCACTTCCTCCTTAAATACAATCATCATTTCATAAAATGAGCTATTAAGTCGTATGGAATATTCTTTATTTTCGCAATTGGATAATTATTGAACGCTGCCTGGGGATTTACAACATAAACATTAAATATAAACGAGCGAAGTTCCTTTTCCAAAGTCTCCCTATCGGGAATGTCTCCAACGAGATGCAATTCATCCCTCTTATTGTTGAAAGCCAACTGTTTCCAAATGTTTAATATAAAATATATTGCATCTGATGCAATATTGGTGTCAAAACTATTGGTAAACCTGAAACGGTTCTGTTTGAAACTGAAAACATCAAGTTTTTTGTCATGAAAATAGGCATAAAGTTTCATTCTCACCCCAGTAAAACTCCTTCGATACAAATGATTCCATACAGACACGCATATATGAGTATAACGAACGTCATTGAAATGATCATCAATCACGAGCTTCAAATCCTTGTTTATGGCATATAAAGCAACTGCGTTAAGCGATGGCAATACATTGTATAATACATTGTCTTTTTCATGCCCTGTAATTGCATTATGGAAAAAAACTTCCTTCTGACTTTCGTTGAATAAGTCTATCGGTATCATTAACACAGGCGAGTCTATCAACGCTTCAGCACGTTGCCATCCATTGTTTAACAAGTCTATCTCCTTAAACGCTATTCTAAGATTGGCTGCCATTGACATCCCACTCTTTACTGTATATGGTTCGTACAAGATATTCTTTGTATCATCCGTCTTGGTGGCAGAGAACGAAAGAGAATATTGACCAATTCGTATTGTCAACCTCTGCTTGTTCAATATGATATTACTCCCAATTTCCTGCATTGTCGTTAGGTTTGGTTATGTCTCCTATTTTTAACCCTGGATATTTTCCCATATTTGTAGCTTTATCAATAAGATTTGCTATACCTTTCTTATCAAGACCCTTGAGATATTCATCGTACGTTGTTCCACACTCCATGAGCGGCAACTGTCGTCCTGATTTTGTAGTGTACATCGTTGCCATAAGCGAAAACTGTGTACCCCCACTAAATGGGACATACTGCAATGAATCGGCAAGCAGTCCACTTTTTATCAGCAATCTGAAATCTTCTGCATAGACTCCTTTCGAATTCTTAAAGCGTTCCTCCGCATGTCTGATTCTTATAAGTCGTTCTTTCACTACTTTCTCACGCTTTTCCTGCTGGCTTTCAAAGCGTATAGGTGTAGTGATTGATATGACACACACAATTGCCAATACGATAACCAATACCGCTAATATATGATTATTATTGATTTTCATAATGTTCCCTATCAAATGACGGATATATCATTGGTAACGGGAATATTATCTGCCGCCTTTCTTATTCTATCACTCAAATCTATTAACGCGCCTTTTAGCTGACGGGCTTCTTCCTCACTGAAACCGCCAACTCCCCCATTACCATCTATCCCATACATCTTGTGTTGAAACCAAGGCACAGACTTATCGAAATAAGTTCTTGAGATCTCTCTCCATGACACGCTGAGATAAATATCCTTCATCCTACGCTTCATGTCCGTTATTCGGTCTGTACTTTGCATCTTCATAATACTTTTGTATTAACTCCGCAAAAATAATATCTTTTTGGATAGTACGCAAATTTTTGATATAC
>JAJPYV010000354.1 GCA_021204735.1 Prevotella sp. | reverse complement strand
ATATTGTCATGGCTTTGGAGCCATCTGAGCATAGACGCGGGATTGAACATATAAACGATAAAATATATGGCTATTATTGACATAGTAAAGTATGAACAAGAGGAAGGTGTCATAGTACACAAATTCCCATCATGTGATTTGCGTTGGGGATCACAACTTGTAGTCTATCCTGGTCAGGAGGCTTTCTTTGTAAAAGGTGGTTCGGTCTGCGATAAATTCAGTGCCGGAACCTACACGTTGAGTTCTAAAAATATTCCGATATTAAACAAGATCGTCAATTTGCCATTCGGCGGCGATTCTCCATTTCAGGCTGACGTGTGGTTCGTAAACCTATTACAGCGGTTAAGTTTAAAGTGGGGGACGGAAACCCCCATACAACTCGAAGACCCTAAATATGAGATTATTGTACCTGTTCGCGCACATGGTCAATATGGTTTTAAGGTAAGTGATGCGGAGAAGTTTGTTTTTACTCTCGTCGGTAATATGCCCAATTTCAACGAGGCGCTGCTTCAAACGTATTTTCGAGGCTTGCTACTGACGAGGTTGACTGACATTATTTCAAAAAAGATAATTAATGATCAAATATCTGTCCTGGAAATTCCCACACACTTACAAGAAATCTCAGACTATTGTCAACGGGAACTGACACCATTCTTTGCTGAATATGGAGTCGAAATAATGCTCTTCAACATTATTTCTATAAATATTCCAGAAGATGATGCGAGTCTTAACGAAATTAAGAAAGCCAAAAATCTTGCTGCAAGATTAAAAATTGCAGGCCGAGATAATTATAAAATGGAACGGTCCTTTGATGTTATGGATAAAGCGGCTGGGAATGAGAGTGGTACTGGAGCGGCTTTCATCAACGCCGGTTTAGGGCTTGGGGCATCAGCCAACATTGGTAGACAGTTAGGCGAACAGTTGTTACCAAATAATGGTGATGTGCCGCCGCCAATACCCATCACTGTATCGTATTTCCTTGCCGTGGATGGGAAACAGACAGGGCCTTACGGAGAGCAGCAAATAAGGGAGGCTATCTCCCAAGATGCTAGTATCCTTGATTTGTTGGCGTGGAAAAAGGGCATGACGGGATGGATGCCTTTGAAGACATTTCAGGAATTCTCTGCTACGGGATATGGCGAATGCCCTCCTCCAATTCCAAACATAACAAAATGAAGTCTAACCCATAAAATGTCTAAATATGAAAGTTTTACGATGTGAAATGTGTGGCAGCCAAGATTTGGTAAAAGACGGCGGCGTTTTTGTATGCCAATCGTGCGGTTCCAAATATAGCGTAGAAGAAGCTAAAAAAATGATGGTTGAGGGGACAGTTGATATAAAGGGAACTGTTAAGGTTGATACTTCCGACGAGTTGAACAATCTCTATGAGATTGCAAGAAGAGCCAAAGAAACTGGCAACAGTGAGAATGCTGCCAAGTATTACGACTTTATTCTAATCAAAGATCCAAGTAGTTGGGAAGCCAATTACTATGTGGTATATTTTAAGTCTATGAGTTGTAAAGTCGCCGAAATTTGGAGTGCTGCAACAGCAATGGTTAATTGTCAGTCCTCAGTAATTAATTTAATCAAGGACAATGTAGCAGATGAAGATGAACTGAAATCCGCTTTAACCGAGATTTCTTCACGAAATCTAGAGATATCTTCAATGTTGTTTGGCGCTGCAAAAAGTAGCTTTGAAGAGATAGGTAAAAAAACAGGGCAATTCCCTTCTCAAGAATTTTGTGCTCGGGCATCTGCCGTTGCTCAAATTATGTACACTTTTGGAGATGTTGTAGATACAGAATTTGAAGGGAAATTCTCAGATCTCTCGATTCAGGGGTGGAAAGGGGGCATTAATACTAACAAGCAGTTTGTACGGTTTTTCAGAGATAAAGATAAAGAGCGTAATATAAAACTTATCAATTCATACGGAGATAAAATACGGAAATATAACTCGTCTTTTGTAAATCCACAAATTGACTCGGGCTCTTGCTATGTCGCGACAGCAATATATGGTTCGTATGATTGTCCTGAAGTATGGACATTGCGTAGATTTAGAGACTATTCACTCGCTGAAACATGGTTTGGACGGTTATTCATAAAGATATATTACGCTACAAGTCCTGTCTTAGTTAAAAACTTTGGCAATGCAAGACAATTCAAATTGTATGGCAAAAAGTTGCTTGATAAAATGGTCTATAGGTTAAATAGCAAAGGATTGGACAGTACTCCGTATGAGGACAAATATTAAAGAAGGGTGATAGTCTAGAGGTATACTCCATCATAGTTGAGCCGACCATGAAGCGAATTCAACATCCGTTTTTGCAGATGTCCTTGTATTCATGTTGTCTGTTCTTTTGATGGTTAATTAAAAGTTTGAGCTTGCTCACTCCGAGTCAGATGCTGACTTTCAATGGGCCCTTATTGCCGGCAGACAAAAAGTCTGCATTACTCTTTATGAAGACCCGGCCGGCGGTTTATGTCTTAATCAGTATGTATAGGAATGTCGTGGCAAAGCAG
>JAJPYV010000407.1 GCA_021204735.1 Prevotella sp. | reverse complement strand
TGCAAATTGTCATGTTAATCAGTTTATTAAATATCAGTTTGCATTAAAAAGCATGTTATAAGTTACTATTTTTATACAATGAATAAAACCATATCAGAACTTCAAATTTGACAAAATAATATAATAAAAACAAATTTGTTTCGTTAAAGTTGTAGGGTACAAATCTTTAAATCAATCGTCATAAAAAAAACGAAAAACGCATGAAAAAAGTCTTGTTATGCCTTATCGTTTCCATAGCAGCGATAATGCCTTATATTTCCTATGCGAAAGACATTTATGTTTCCACTTCTTTCCATGAACCGGCAAATGAAGGATTACGGTTCATTTACAGTTATGATGGCATACGCTGGGACTCCATTCAAGGAACTTTCCTACATCCGGAGGTGGGCAATCAGAAAGTTATGCGTGACCCATCGATAGTGAAAGGTCCCGATGGGACATTTCATTTGGTTTGGACATCAAGCTGGAAAGGAGATAAGGGATTCGGTTATGCATCATCAAAAGACCTTATCCACTGGAGTGAGGAGAGATTCATCACCGTTATGGACGACCCAACAACAGTAAATGTCTGGGCACCTGAACTGTTTTATGATGACGTTAAAAAACAGTTCATGATTGTTTGGGCTTCTTGTATTCCTGGTAAGTTTCCCGATTATTTAGAAGACCACGACAACAACCATAGATTATATTATGTAACAACAAAAGACTTCAAGACGTTCAGTAATGCAGCCCTTCTTATCGATCCTGATTTCAGTTGCATTGATGCGACATTGGTAAAACGTGGCAACGATGACTACGTGATGGTTCTGAAAGACAACTCACGTAAAGAGCGCAACATCAAGGTGGCATTCGCAAAGTCACCTTACGGTCCGTGGAGCAAGGCTTCAGAGCCGTTTACAGAGAGTTTTTGCGAGGGCCCTTCCACAGCATACGTTGACGGCTGGTATTATATCTACTACGACTCCTACCGCCATGGTATCTACGGAGCTTCGCGCACAAAGGACTTTATCGAATTTGAGGACCAGACAGGAGTAGTAAACTTTCCTATAGGGCATAAGCATGGCACGGTGTTCATGGCATCAGAAGAAATAGTGAACAATCTGATAAAAGAAAATAGGGATGCCGTTCATTACACTGGAAAAACAGTAGCAACACCATCAAGACATGACGGTGGACTTTCCCCTGTAATTGGAGCACACAACATACAGATATGGCGCAGTGAACAGGGCTGGCTATACAACCACCAACCTATGATGGCATATTGGAACGGCAAGTTTTACATACACTATCTCACTGACCCACGAAGTGAGCATGAACCTCCTGGCAAGACGATGTTACAGACTTCCACAGACGGTTACACATGGAGCGAACAAGTGGAACTGTTCCCTGAATATAATGTGCCCGACGGATTCACCAAGCCGAACATCCCTGGTGTGGAGGCAAAGAATCTGAAAGCAATAATGCACCAGAGAGTTGGTTTCTTCGTGTCAAAGAGCAACAAGTTGATAGCCATAGGCAATTATGGAGTGGCCCTCACACCAACCGATGATCCTAATGACGGCAACGGTATAGGGCGTGTGGTAAGAGAGATAAAGGCCGACGGTTCATTCGGAGACATATATTTCATCTATTACAACCATGGATTCAGTGAAAAAAACACTGATTTTCCAAATTACAAAAAATCAAAGGACAAGGAATTTGTGAAAGCCTGCGAAGAACTCATTGCCGACCCGATGATTAGGATGCAGTGGGCAGAAGAAGCAGACCGCAATGATGACATACTTCCATTAAAGACTCCTTACAAGGCATTTTGCGGATATACCCTCCCTGACGGTCGAAAAGTAGCTCTGTGGAAACATGCGTTGACAAGCATGAGCAGCGATGGTGGCAACACGTGGCGCACGCCTGTTTACAGAGCCCATGGTTTCGTAAATTCCAACGCTAAAATATGGGGACAACGACTATCTGACGGAACATACGCAACCGTCTACAACCCAGCTGAATACCGTTGGCCTCTCGCAATATCACTAAGTGCTGATGGTCTGGAATACACCACACTGAATTTGGTTAGTGGCGAGGTTACCCCTGAACGCCATTGGGGACTATATAAAAGTTACGGGCCGCAATACACTCGTGGTATTTTGGAGGGTAACGGCACACCTCCCGACAACAAACTGTGGGTAACATACAGCATGAACAAGGAGGATATCTGGGTGGCAAGCGTACCCGTACCAGTAAAACTTACTGCCACAGAGCAAGCCGATGTAAGTTTCGACAAATACGACAAGTTGGCAGACATGACTGACTGGAATATCTATTCATCTCTTTGGGCTCCGGTTTCACTTAATGGCAAATGGCTTGTTCTTAGTGACAAAGATCCATACGACTATGCAAGAGTTGAAAAAGTTATTCCTGCGACAAAGGAATTGACGGTTGACTTTGACGTAAAAGCAGCACAGAACGACCATGGGCAACTAAATATCGAGTTTCTTGACGACAAAGGAAATATGTGCACTCGTATCATGATTGACTCATTGTCAACAATCAAAGTTAAGGGAGGTGCACGATATGGCGGTTTGGTAAAAAATTACGAGCCCAACAAGGAATACCATATCACAGCAAAACTGTCTATTGACGGTCATGTCGGTACTTATTTTGTTAACGGCAAAAAAGTTACCTCAAGGATGTTTGACACACCATTAGAGGCAATCACAAGAGTTGTTTTCCGCACAGGCGACGTGTTTGAAAAGCCAGATTTCGAGACTCCAGCTGACCAAACAGAAGATATGCCCCGTGCCGATGAGGAAGACCAAATGGCAACTTTCTACATAGCAAACTTCAAGACATCATCATCCGATGCTGACGCCACGTCTTCTGTATTGAAATACGATGATTATGCTTATCATGTAAACTATTTCAACGAGATGGAGGATGAAAACATCGTTACAGACATTCCCAACAGTGAATCTTCAGAATGGCTCAGCAAAAACATACCACTCTTTGACTGTCCAGATAAAGATTTCGAAGAGATGTATTACTTCCGTTGGTGGTCATTGAGAAAACATATCAAACGCACACCTGTAGGCTATGGCATGACAGAATTTCTCGTTAATCGGTCATACGCTGACAAATACAACTTGATAGCTTGTGCAATCGGCCATCATATTATGGAGACACGCTGGCTAAGAGACACCACCTATATCCACCAAATCCTCAACACATGGTACTATGGCAACGACGGTAAGGCAATGAAAAAAATGGAGAGGTTCAGTTCATGGAATCCTGCCGCCGTTTACGAGGCATACAAAGTATTGGGAGACACGACATACATGTTAGGATTAATGCCTTCTTTAGAAGAAGAATATGCCCGTTGGAAAGGCAGTAACAGGTTGGAAAACGGACTTTATTGGCAGGGTGACGTACAGGACGGTATGGAGGAAAGTATCAGTGGTGGTCGCAAAAAGCAATACGCTCGTCCTACCATCAACAGTTATATGTATGGCAATGCCCGTGCCTTGTCCGCAATGAGCACATTGGCGGGAGATTCTAATAAAGCAATTAAATACGACCAAGATGCTGATGAATTGAAATCACTAATCAAGACAAAACTGTGGAACGAGAATCATTCCTTCTTTGAGACAATGCGTGGTGACACCCTTGCTGCCGTACGGGAAGCAATAGGTTTCATTCCGTGGTATTTCAATTTGCCTGATGATGAAAACAAATATGACGAGGCATGGAAACAGATAAACGATGAGAAAGGTTTTTCAGCACCTTACGGACTTACTACTGCCGAAAGGCGACATCCAGAGTTCCGTAGTCATGGAACGGGAACTTGTGAGTGGGACGGTGCGATATGGCCTTTCGCAACTTCCCAGACTCTCACGGCAATGGCAAATTATTTGAATGACTATCCTTCGCCAGTTCTGACAGACAGCACTTTCTTCAGGCAGATGAAACTATATGTGGAAAGTCAGCACAAAAGAGGTAGGCCATACATCGGGGAATACCTTGATGAGACCAATGGTGCATGGCTTATGGGTGACCAGGAACGCAGTCGTTACTACAACCATTCTACCTTTGCTGACTTAATAATCACAGGAATTGTTGGACTAAGGCCACAGGCTGATGGAAGTATTGTAATCAATCCTCTCTTGCCTGAGAACACGTGGGATCACTTCTGTCTTGACAACGTCAACTATCGTGGCAACGTCATCACCATATTATATGACAAAGATGGACAAAACTACCATCAGGGCAAAGGACTTATTCTACTTGTCAATGGCAAAGAGGTGGCAAGCCGTGAAGATCTTGGAAAACTTACATATAAAGGAACAAGCAAATGAAAAAACTAATCTTACCTGTGATGTTGTTTATCAGCACTATCGCAGGGGCGCAAACCTTTGAGACAAAATACGCCAAACCACTTAGTGAGGTGATTAATAAGGTATCAAAACAGTTTGGTGTAAAACTCCAATGCGATGCCGACACATCGGGCTTGATGTTGAATTATGCTGATTTCCGTATACGCCCCTACTCTCTTGAAGAGACGCTGAGAAACATAACAGCACCTTTCGACTTCGTGGCATCTAAGCAAAATGATACTTTCTATAAAATAAAGTATTATGAATATCCACGTAGAGTACAAGAGGATGGTGTGAAACTCATCACATATCTCTCGTCACTTTACAATGATTTGGACACATGGGAAGCACGAAAAGCGATTCTGAAAAAAGAAGTAAGGGAGAATTTGGGTATTGACCCATTGCTTGCACAATGCTCGCAAGAAGCACCAGAATATAGCGAAATAAGGACGTATGAAGGCTATACAGTACAAAATTTTCGTTTGAAGACAGTTAACAACCATACCGTATGCGGTTCTATCTATGCTCCCACTACCAAAGGAAAACACCCACTGATTATATGTCCTAATGGGCATTTCAGCAATGGGCGTTATGGCGCCGTGCAACAACAGCGTCTCGGTACGCTGGCACGCATGGGAGCTATCTGCGTTGATTATGACCTGTGGGGCTGGGGCGAATCGGAGGATGAGGTTGGCGAGGCAGCTCACCAGACATCAGAGGCTCATGTTATGCAGGCTCTCAATGGTATCAGAATACTCGACTGGATGATAAAGCGCAAGGACGTAGATACAGAAAGAATTGGAGTGAACGGCGGTTCCGGCGGCGGCTCGCAGACAGTGCTACTATCTGTAATAGATGACCGCTACACGGCTTCCAACCCTGTAGTCAGTATGTCATCATGGTTTGACGGTGGCTGCCCATGTGAGAGTGGCATGCCTATCCAACTTTCTGGTGGTGGCACATGTAACCCCGAACTTGCTGCCACGTTCGCTCCCCGTCCGATGATGATTGTGAGCGATGATGGAGACTGGACAGTTACAACGCCTAACCTTGAATATCCTTTTATCAAGAGAATATATGGTTTCTATGGCAAAGAAGACAACGTACAAAACATTCACCTGCCTGGTGAAATCCACGACTTCGGACCTAACAAGAGAAACGCTGTATATAAGTTTTTCATAGAAACATTTGGTCTCGATGCCTCAATGCTCGATGAAGACAAAATTAAGATAGAGGAAGAAAAAGATTTACGTTTTACACCTTACAAGAGATGAGAAAAGCAATATTGACTGCCGCTATATTCGCAACAATTTGCTGTGCGGCACAAGACAATCTTTATTCGGAGAACAACCATATTTTATGGTATGATGCCCCAGCTGCTGTCTGGACAGAAGCGTTGCCTATCGCTAACAGTAAACTCGCTGCGATGATTTTCGGGAAACCATCAGTGGAAAGGATGCAGTTGAACGAGGAGACGATTTGGGGCGGCAGGCCGAACAACAACGCCAACCCAGAGGCAAAAGAATACTTGCCAAAAGTAAGACAACTTGTATGGGAAGGTAAATATAAGGAAGCCCAAGACCTTGCTACCGCTCATGTACAATCGAGCACCAACCATGGAATGCCATACCAGCCCTTTGGTGATATATATATAAGTTTTCCTGGACAAGGTGAATACACAAATTATTACCGTGAACTTAGTCTTGACTCTGCTCTCTCTATAACACGATATACTGCTGACGGCGTTACATACCAGCGTGAGTACATATCTTCTTTGTCAGACAACGTTATCACGGTGCGTCTCACCGCAAGCAAAAAAGGTATGATAACATGCAATGCTATATTCACCTCACCTCATCAAGATGTTTCCGTTTGCTCCGAAAACAATGAGATTGTTCTTTATGGAATCAGCGGTCAGCATGAAGGACTGAAAGGTAAGATTACGTTCACAGGTCGTGCCACAGCCAAAATCAATGGTGGCACCATGCAGAGCGAGGATGGTGTACTTCAAATTAAGAATGCTGACGAGGCTATTATCTATATCACTATTGCAACCAACTTCAAGAATTACAATGACATCAGCATAAACGATACCATCTTGTCGGAAGAAATATTGCGCAATGCGTTGAAAACTGACTACAATGACATGAAAGCCGCTCATTTAGCTAAATACAAGAGTCAGTTTGACCGTGTGAAACTAAATCTCGGAAATGATGAATATGCTAACATCACAACAGACAAACGGGTAGAACAGTTTAGTGAGCATAATGACTTGCATCTTGTTGAAACATATTTCCAGTTCGGTAGATATCTGCTCATCTGCACCTCGCAACCAGGCACACAACCACCTACCCTGCAAGGTATGTGGAACGATAAGATATTGCCTTCGTGGGACAGCAAATACACTTGCAACATCAACCTTGAGATGAACTACTGGCCCGCAGAGGTAACGAACTTATCGGAACTTACCCAACCTCTGTTCTCTCTCATCAAAGACGTAAGTGTAACTGGTCATGAGTCGGCAGACATAATGTATGGCGCAACTGGTTGGGTTCTTCACCACAACACCGACTTATGGCGTGTTACAGGAGCTATCGACAAGGCGCCATCAGGTCTGTGGTGTACTGGAGGAGCATGGCTCTGCCAACACTTATGGGAACATTATCTATACACAGGCGACAAGGATTTCCTTGCTGAAGTTTATCCGATAATGGAGAATGCCGCCCGTTTCCTCAACCAAGTGATGGTGAAAGACCCGACAGATACCTATTGGCTTGTGTGCCCGAGCTTGTCTCCTGAAAACCAACATCCGTATAATGCTACCACTGCAGCAGGCGTGACAATGGACAACGAACTGATTTTTGATCTGTTCAACCATGTAATCGCTGCGGCTGACATATTGGGTAAGGCATCAGAAACAACAATCATAGACAGTTTAAAGAACAAACTCGACGGACTTGTTCCTCTGCAAACAGGCCGCTGGGGACAGTTGCAGGAATGGAAAGACGATTGGGACGACCCTGACGACACACACCGTCATGTTTCCCATCTCTATGGTCTTTATCCAAGCAACCAGATTTCTCCTTTCCGCACACCTGAGTTAACTGCCGCCGCACGCACATCACTCATCCACCGTGGCGACCCGTCCACTGGTTGGAGCATGGGCTGGAAAGTGTGCTTGTGGTCTCGATTGCTTGACGGCAACCATGCATACCGTCTCATAGGCGACCAATTGACATTAGTGCGCAACGAGCTGAAAAAAGGTGGTACGTATCCTAACTTATTCGATGCCCATCCGCCATTCCAGATTGATGGCAATTTCGGTTGTACGGCAGGTATCGCAGAAATGCTCGTACAGAGCCACGATGGTTTCGTCTATCTCTTGCCTGCCTTACCTGATGCATGGTCAGACGGTTCTGTAAGCGGACTTAAAGTGCGTGGTGGATTTGAGGTGTCTATTGACTGGAAAGATAACAAGATTACGCAAACTGTAATTAAGTCGGAAGTTGGCGGCAACCTGCGTATCCGTTCTGCCGTTCCTCTCACAGGCAAGGGACTGAAAGTGGCAAAGGGTGAGAACAGCAATCCTCTGTTTTCCACGCCTACAAACGTGAAACAACAAATCAATTACCCTGATGCCCTTGAATCTCTGTCCGAACTTCAAAAAACTTATCTCTATGACCTTGCCACAAAGAAGGGCGAGACATATACTCTTAACGCAAAATAACGTGAATGTTAATTATGTTCATCTCTAAGTGATATTCGGGCATAATAAATTATGTCCCTACAAAGACAAAAAATGATTAAATAAAAATTGTTATGAAAAAAATATCAAACATTATTTCCACCCTCTTGAACATCCCCCTTAGGGGGGCTTGGGGGCTATTTTTTCTTTTGGCATCCCTCTCCATCGCCGCCGACGGCATTTACAAGCCGTGGGATAATGGAAAACTCATTGTGTCTGAAAACAGCAAATTTCTCGTTCACGAGAACGGTACCCCATTTTTCTGGTTGGGGAATACAGCATGGCTATTACCAGAACGTCTGAACCGAGAGGAAGCAGAGTTCTATTTGGATGCAGAGCGAAAAGCTGGCTACAATGTAGAACAGATTCAGGTGCTTAACGCTATACCTACCTTCAATATCTACGGATATGCCGCCAACAATGCTGAGTTCGACTTTTCCAAGGTCTCCAAGAATGGCGTTTACGGCTATTGGGAGCACCTCGATTATATCGTTGATGTGGCAGAGCGCAACGGAATATACATCGCTATGGATTGCATTTGGGGCTCCATGATTCCGCAAATGGACGTCAAGAAGGGTGAGGCACTCGGCAAGTTCCTTGCAGAACGCTACAAGGACAAGCCTAATATCATTTGGATGATTGGTGGCGATATCATGGGTGATAAGTCACCTGAAATATGGGATGCCATGGCTAACGCTATCAAGAAGATTGATCCTGACCACCTCATGACTTTCCACCCGCGTGGCAGGACAACCTCCGCACGCTGGTTCAATGACCGCGATTGGCTCGACTTCAATATGTTCCAAAGCGGACATAGGCGTTATGGACAGCGTAACGGTGACGGTGATTATACAATTAAGGAGAATACGGAGGAAGACAACTGGCGCTATGTTGACCTTAGTTGGGAGAAGTCACCTATCCGTCCTGTTCTCGACGGTGAACCTTCATACGAGGACATTCCACAGGGACTGCACGACTTGCAAGCACCACGCTGGATGGACTATGACGTCAGACGCTACGCCTACTGGTCAGTTTTCGCCGGGTCTTTCGGGCATACCTACGGACATAATTCTATTATGCAGTTTATCCGTCCTGGTCTGCTCGCTTCATACGGAGCTGAGACACCTTGGTGGGATGCAATCAAGGATCCAGGTTATAATCAAATGAAATATCTCAAATGGCTCATTCTCTCCCTCCCATTCACTGACAGAATACCAGACCAAAGTGTCATAGCAAGTCAGAATGGTGAGCGTTACGACCGAATCATAGCTACAAGGGGCAACGATTATCTGCTTGTCTACAATTACAGTGGAAAACCGATGTCTATCGACCTTTCCAAAATCAGTGGTAGTAAAAAGAATGTTTGGTGGATGAACCCGTCTGACGGCTCTCTGACCTATTTAGGAGAGTTCGACTCAAAAGTTACTGAGTTCTCATACGATGCTGCATATCTCCGCGGCAGTGACCGTGTACTCATTGCAATCGACACAGTCAAGGACTACATCTCCACAACTGCCACGCAACTTACTGAAAAGCATTAAAATAAAACTTAAGCGATTAGTATGATAAGAAAAACAATATTTACAGCAATTGTTTTGCTTTGTCTATCCTCTTTTTCGATAGCCAAAGATAAAAACCCAACCTACACAGTTTCCATAACAGATTTAAGAACGGAGCGCATGCTCAACCCAATGAGTATCGACACTCCAAATCCCCGTTTGGGCTGGCAAATCGTCTCTGACTTGAACGATGTAATGCAGACTTCTTATCATATAATCGTTTCCTCGTCTGCTGACAAGGCGCAAGCTTTGGATGGTGACCTATGGGATGTCACCGCCAACTCCGACCAGTCGCAGTGGATTACCTACGCAGGCAAAGAACTCCGAAGTGACACCCGTTGCTACTGGCGTGTGCAAGTCAACACCACGCAAGGTGCTTCCGACTGGAGTGACATCGCTTCCTGGAACATCGGACTTCTCAACGAATCAGACTGGAAAGGGCAGTGGATTGGGCTTGACCAAGCGATGCCATGGGACAGTCTTACTGTTCATAGCCGCCTGTCTTCCCGTTATCTTCGTACAGAATTCAAGGTTTCCAAGCAGGTTTCTCGTGCCACCCTCTACATATCGGGGCTCGGGCTCTACGAGGCGTTCATCAATGGCAAGCGCATTGGCGACCAAGTCCTTGCTCCTGCTCCTACCGATTACCGCAAGACAGTGCTCTATAATGCATTCGATGTAACCGACTTGCTCAACGCTGACAATAATGCTATCGGTGTTACTCTTTCCAACGGCCGATTCTTTACCATGCAGCAGAATAAGAAGCTCTACAAAATCAACAATTTCGGCTTCCCTAAGTTGCGCCTTAACCTCATAATTCTCTATGATGACGGTTCTAAATTTGTCGTATCTTCTGACAATAAGTGGCGACTCACTCCCGATGGACCAATACGCTCTGCCAACGAGTACGATGGAGAGATCTATGACGAGCGCAAAGATTTGGGCGACTGGTCTTGCGTTGGCTACGACGATTCATCCTGGCTCTTTGCTGAACGTGCGGCTATTCCAGATGGTACCCTACGTGGAGCGATGTCAGAGAATATGCGAGTCCTCAAGTCACTCTCTCCTATCTCCGTCAAAAAACAGGGGGATGGTTTCCTCGTAGACATGGGGCAGAACATGGCGGGTTGGCTCCGTCTCTGCATCAACAACACTTCTCCAGGCGATACGGTCTTTGTCTGTTTTGCCGAGTCCCTCGACTCTGCAGGCAATCTATACCGTGACAATTTCCGCAATGCTCTCTCTACCGACAAATATGTGCCTTCGGGCATGGAGAAAGATAGATGGTGGGCACCTTCCTTTGTTTATCATGGTTTCCGTTATGCCATGGTAACAGGTATTCCATCTCTCTCCGTTGATAACGTTATTGGAGAGGTTGTATCTGATGATATGGCGCAGACAGGCTTCTTCTCTTGTGGTGATTCTATCGTAAACAAGATTTACAATAATGCGGTATGGGGAGTTCTCTCCAATTATAAAGGTATGCCAGTGGATTGCCCACAGCGTGATGAGCGGCAACCATGGTTAGGCGACCGTGCACGTGGCTGTTTCGGTGAGGCGTTTCTCTTCGACAACAATAATCTCTATTCTAAGTGGACAAGAGACATCGTTGAGTCGCAGCGTGAAGATGGCTGCATCCCTGATGTGGCTCCTGCTTATTGGAACTATTTCTCTGATAACGTCACTTGGCCCTCCACGCTCCCCTTCTCATTGGAAATGATGTACAACCAATATGGTGACATCGCTCCTCTCAAAAAATATTATCCTGCGGTCAAGAAATGGTTAGCACATCTTAAATATCAGTATGGCAAAGACGGTCTTATGCCGCGTGACAAGTATGGAGACTGGTGTGTGCCCCCTGAGGAGCCTTCGCTGATTCATTCTAAAGACCCGGCGCGCATCACAGACGGAACACTAATCGCTACGGCGTACTATTACCATCTGAACAGATTGATGCAGAAGTTCGCCAACATTCTCGGATATGACAGTGATGCAGACGAGTTTGACAAAGAAGCACAGATTACCAAAACTGCTTTCAACGATAAATTCCTCTCCATAAACCGTGGCAGCAGTGTATTACCAGGCGAGAGCCTACTGCTTTATCCTGACAGCACGTTCTATGGCAACAATACGGTTACAGCCAACCTGTTACCTCTCACTTTTGGTATGATAGACGATGATTACGTGCGCTCAGAGGTACAGAAAAATATTATAACGAACATCATAACACTCAACAATGGGTTTATCTCATGTGGCATAATCGGCGTACAGTGGCTCATGCATGCACTCACTGATATGGGACGCTCTGATATTGCCTGGCTGCTTGCCACCAACAAAAAATATCCAAGCTGGGGCTACATGACTGAAAAGGGAGCTACTACGATTTGGGAACTGTGGAACGGGGATACGGCAGACCCGGCTATGAACAGTGGCAACCACATTATGCTGTTAGGAGACCTGCTTTCCTGGATCTTCGAAGATGTGGCAGGAATACGCTCCGACAGTACGTTCACTGGTTTTAAGCGCATTATAATGAAACCAGACTTCCTCACGGATGAACTTGACGATATCGATGCTTCTTATCATTCTATCTATGGAGACATTGTGAGCCGCTGGCACAAATCCAACGGCAATCTGCTGTGGCACGTGGAAATCCCTGCCAACACATCTGCTTTACTTTTCTTCCCAGACGACTCGCAAAAGGAAATCGGCTCTGGCTCTTACGACTTCACTGCCAACATACCTATGCGAGATGCGGCAATAATTACCGATGAGTTCCTTTATAAGCAGACATCCTTCCCAGAATGTCACTCAGCTACAATTGCAGAGGCTTCCAATGGTGACCTCGTGGCGACGTATTTCGGAGGTACTAAGGAACGCAACCCTGATGTGTGTATCTGGGTGTCACGCAAGCCGAAGGGGTCAGATACCTGGACAGCACCGCAAATGGTCGCCGATGGTGTCTTCTCCGACACGTTGCGCAAGGCATGCTGGAATCCAGTCGTTTACCAGAATCCTAATGGGGAACTGCAGATTTACTTCAAAATCGGAGAGTCGGTGTCTGACTGGACAGGCTGGCTTGTGCGCTCGAAAGACAATGGCAAGACATGGAGCAAGCGTGAGCCACTGCAGGAAAATTATCTCGGTCCGGTAAAGAACAAGCCTATTCTCTCCAACGGCAGACTAATAGCTCCTACGAGTGTTGAAAAAGGCGGATGGCGTATCTATTTCGAGTATTCCGATGACAACGGCAAGTCGTGGCAACGTACCGACTTCGTGGAAGCTGACAGTAGTGTCGATGCAATCCAACCTTCAATAATCACACTTTCCGACGGCACACTTGCTGCCGTTGCACGCACGCGCAGTGAGCATATCGGAATAACGTACAGCAAAGATAATGGTGTTACCTGGTCCAAACTCCAATTAATCGACACCCCGAACAACAACAGCGGTCTCGATGCAGTTACCCTCCGAGATGGCAGACATGTTATGATTTGCAATGAAAAGCCGATACCACATGGAATAAAAAGTGGAAAAGGCGTGCGCACCCCATTGTCGCTGCTCATTTCTGACGATGGCGTAAACTGGCAGCACTGGATTACCATTGAGGACTCTCCTGTCAGTCAGTACTCCTATCCATCCATAATTCAGACAGAAGACGGACATTTGCACTGTATTTATACATGGAGACGGCAGAGGATAAAACACGTAGAACTGAGTGAAGAGTGAAGAGTGAAGAATGAAGAGTGAAGAGTGAAGAATGAGCATTTCCTCGAAACTTTTCCTATTAACACTTTGCTTTGCACAATATTACAGGAGGAATAAGAATTATAAAAATTATAGAATAAGAACATATATTATGGGCATAATTTCCGAAAAGGCAGCTTTATTCAATAGACGTCTCATCAAGATGGTTGATTATTTGCAAAGCAAAAAAATCGACAAGAAAGGTAGAGGGATGTTGGATCAAGTTTTTCGGAGTGGCACGAGTATCGCGGCAAACGTAGCCGAAGCACAATTTGCCCAAAGCCGTCCTGATTTTATCAGCAAGATGCAAATCGCCCTGAAAGAGGCCAACGAGACCGAGAATTGGCTCACTACACTATACGACGCCAAATACCTCTCAAAAGAGGAATACAACTCAATATTCCATGACAATGATGAAATCATTAGTATTCTCGTCAAAATAGTAAAAACCGCCAAGGAAAATGAGCTTAAAGACGCCAAATTGAAAAAACAAAAACAATACATTCAAAAATGACACGATTAATAACTCTATTATTTATTTGCGCCTACACCGTAAATATATCAGCAATCCAATTGCAAGAGCATAGAAGTCAAAATCCAAGCGATAATGCTCCTGTCTCTTATACACCTAT
>JAJPYV010000133.1 GCA_021204735.1 Prevotella sp. | reverse complement strand
CCGTGCGATACCAGTAATTATCAAAAGTTTTCTTATTCAAAGCATTCAGCAGACTAAACGGATTGTACAACCCTGGAGAATTGGGTGCAAAATGATAGCCGTCATACAACTTTTCTAATTTTGCGCACGCCTCATCGTATGTCATAGAGTTTTCCTCGGCAAGTTCTTTTATGGAATCATTGAAATATGTGTGCAGCTCCTTTTCCGATATACCGCAGATGTCCGCATAACGCTTGTCAAGGGTAATGTCATCCAAATTGTTGAGATCGCTGAACACGCTCAAGTGGCTGAATTTTGACACACCGGTAAGGAAAGCGAAGCGAATATAGTTGCCCTGTGTCTTCAATACGGAGTATATCGACTTTAACTTGCTGCGGAACTGCTCCTGCAGTTTCTCATTGTCAATAGCATTGAGTATGGGCTTGTCGTACTCGTCAACCAATATCACTACTTTATGACTTGTTTTCTTGTAAGCACGTTCTATGATACCCTTAAAACGGGACGCAAGCGTATCCTCAGTTTCCAAAGAGCCATAAATCATTTCCCATTTTGCAAGAATTGCATTCAATTCCTTTTCCAAATTATCCAATGTATTGTATTCACCTGAATTCAGGTCTAAATACAAAACTGGATATTGTGTCCAGTTGTGTTCCAACTGCTCAATGGCAAGTCCTTGGAATAGGTCTTTCCTGCCCTCAAAATACACTTTCAATGTGGAAAGCAACAAAGACTTTCCGAAACGTCGTGGACGTGAGAGGAAATAGAATTTCCCCGTTGACGTCAGCTCGTACATACGTGCTGTCTTGTCAACGTAAACGAAACCTTCTGTTCGCAAGTCCTCGAAAAATTGAATGCCTATTGGATAAAGCATAATGTTCGCTTCGCTCACAAAATAAGAAATAAAAAATAAAAAATAAGAAAGCATCCTTGCTTGAGAGATAGCTTGGAGCTTTGCTTGAGAGGTTGCCAGGTTAGGGCAGTTGTCATATTCAGTCTGAAAATTTTCCAAAAGTACAAATAATGTTGCAAGCGGCAAAAAAAATTGTTTTAAATTTCTGTTTTTGAATTATTATTTGGAGCGTGTTTTCGCAAAAACGGGTGTAAAATTTGGTGTGGGGGTTATATTGTTGTAATTTTGCGCCCATTGGTATGGATATGGTTTGCATTACATTTATTATATGAAGTTGATTAGGAACATATCGCTCTTGCTTTTGTTGGTTACGGCTTTTGTAGGCTGCCATCAAAAAAATGTTGATATTACAGATTTTAACAAAGTGGTTTACGCACCGAAATACGCAACCGGTTTTGAGATTATGGGTGCGGAAAGCAAGGAAAGTGTGATTATCAACGTGAAAAATCCGTGGCAGGGAGCAGACAGTATCAATACCCAACTGTTTATTGCCCGTAACGGCGAGGATGTTCCTGACGGTTTCAACGGACAGGTTATTCACGGCACGCCAAAGCGCATTGTTACAATGTCTTCCACGATAATTGCCATGCTCGATGCAGTTGGGGCTATAAACACGGTTGTGGGGGTGTCAGGAATGGATTATATTCTGAACCCGAAGATATTGGCAAAGCGAGACAGTATCGGTGATGTTGGTTATGAGGGCAATATAAACTATGAGATGCTGCTGTCGCTTGACCCTGACCTTGTATTGTTTTTCGGTATTAGGGGAGTTAATTCAATGGAAGGAAAACTCAGGGAATTTAATATACCTTATATGTATGTAGGTGACCATGTGGAAAATTCGCCAATAGGTAAGGCGGAGTGGCTCGTTGCTATCTCGGAAATTGTCGGAAAGAGGGATGAGGGCATAAAGGTATTCTCCGAAATTCCAGAGCGTTATGATGCATGGAAGAAGAAAGTGGCTGCTGCCAAATTAGCCGCACCAAAGGTGATGATGAATATTCCGTATAACGGCACTTGGTTTATGCCTTCCACAGAAAGTTATGTAGTCCAACTGGTTGCAGATGCAGGTGGCGACTATATCTATAAGAAGAATACCGGTACTACCTCGATGCCGATAGATTTGGAGGAAGCGTATCAATTGGTTTCTGCCTCTGACGTGTGGCTTGATGTGGGTTTGACTAACTCCCTTGATGAGGTCAAGGCAGCTTGCCCGAAGTTCACTGATACCAACTGCTTTATACAAGGAAATGTTTACAATAATAACCTGCGTTCCAATGAGGTAGGAGGGAGCGACTATTTTGAGTCTGGTGTTGTCAACCCAGATCTCGTGTTGCGGGATTTAATCAAAATATTTCACCCCGAATTGGTACAGGAGGATTTTGTATATTATAAACAGTTGAAATAATTTAGCCTGAAAGCATGCGTTCAAAACCTGTCATATTGTTCATATCGCTGATAGTCATCACACTGCTGCTGTTTTGTTTCGACTTATCGGTGGGAACTGTCAATATTCCGCTTGACGAGGTGTGGGCGGCTTTGACAGGTGGCGACTGTTCTCAGGCAACAGCAAAGATAATACTTGACATCCGACTAATAAAGGCACTTGTAGCATTGTTGGCAGGGGC
>JAJPYV010000129.1 GCA_021204735.1 Prevotella sp. | reverse complement strand
ATTGATAGTTTTATATAACCCCAAAGCCTTACTTTGCAGATACTTTGAGCTGCGCAGTTTAGGCAAGTCGCCGGGATTGTCTGATATGTAATTCCTTACAGAAAAGTCCTCGTTATACAAAGCTCCACCGACAAATCCCCCTTGCTCATACATAGTTTCCGCCAATGCGGAAAACGCACCGCCAGAAGTGCTGTCCCAGCGGACGTTCATCTTCTTGTTTATCGCTGCTATAGTGTGGGCTGGCTTGTCGAAATCGTTCTTCTTCAATGCTTGTATGTTTAGCTGCGGACATATCTTCTCGCAAAGACCGCAGTCCACGCATTTGTCCTTGTCCACTACGGGATACCAGAAGCCCTCTATGTCCGTCTCCAGCCGTATCGCTGCCTTGGAACATACATCAACACAAGCGCAGCAGCCGCAGCAGTCTATTTTGTTCTTAATGTCAATCATTGTTATATCTATCTATAAAGATCACAGGGACTTAAAGGAACAGGTTTTACGAGATTTCCATATAGTCCCTAAATGAGTTCTTGAACTAAAGCAGCACGATATTAACTATCAAGCGATTCCTTGCATCACAATACTCACATTAGGGCTGCAAGTCATATCCAAAGACAGACCTACAACCTATGGGGAAGATGTGCCATTGGTCAAAAGTTTATGTAGCCACTACTTAAGGCATAGCTTCGTGGGTGGGGTATCGGCGTTGCCGCACCTCCCTCAACTTATCGAGGTAATATTTATAGAAATGCCAATAATACTTCAAGTGGAAATCTTTACTTTCCTCTTCCTTCGTAAACCCACCATATTGCAATAGCCATAGTCGAATAGCTGCCCCCACATATCCCCAAAGAATATCAGCTTCAGGGAGCTGCAATTTATTCATAAGGGATTCTATTCTATCGTCCATGTGCGGGTGACAGAAACCTCCGTTAATAGATTCCTTGTCAAGCAAAAGTAAGGCACATAACAATGCCGCTACACCTATCTTATTGTTAAAACCGCCCTCAAGATTGAAATACTTCTCAAAATAAGACAAAGCGACTGCATCTGCTTTCTGCTCTTCCTCAACAGATTGTAGTCCTAAGGAGTCTGATCGAGTATGTCCCAAAAAGTTATGAGCCAACTCGTGAGCAAAAACGAAGGCAATTGCATTCGCATATACAGTATTGGCTTTATCTATGCATTCACTAAACATCATAGGATTACAAATATTAGGAAGCATGAAAAAAAGTTCTCTGTTATAAGCGTCTTTCAAAGTCATGGCGGCTTCAAACGTATCCTCAGCAAAACAAATCTTTGCCTGGTCAGGCTCATAAGAGTGGACGTTTGTGCCAGCACGATTCATCATTGGAATCTGTATCTTATTGTCAAACATCACATTCATATACAAGCCAGTAGACCAAAGAAATTGCGCGAAAGGCAAATAAATGACAATTTGATACTCCTCCCCGGCATGACGAATCTCAGCAATATTCACCAACTTATTTTCCATCTCGAACTTGATAGTTCTCGACAACTTATTTGTTAGAGCCTCGTTATCTGTATCCTGAAACAATTCATTAAAGGTTAAGGTATATGCCATGACATCACGGTTTATGGCCTCAACTGGGAAATACATTTTAGAGGTATCCATAATCTTAAACTGGATTATTACATTTTACAAGATAATCGCATCAGGTAATACTTCTCACTTTTTCATCAAATAACTAATGAATGCGCTGCAAGAAACCAGCATAAACAAAGCCTCTTCCGCTTTCGGGGTATACTTCCCATCTGTATCCATCAGTGCATGGCGAATTCCCGTGTCAGGTTGATTAGTATATATATACAACTTCGTAAATGCATCGTTTAAGGCTTTCGGAATCACAATGCCCTTGCTCTCTAAATTCTTCAATGCATCACCTAACGTACTCTTTCCTGTCCTCTCTCTACAATATGCTTCTACCGCTGATATTGATTCTTTGATAGAATTAGAGTAATCTCCATCTGGACGTTTAGCGTACAACTGCAAAGCTTTATCTAAATGCATTCTAATGTTTTGGTGTGTACTTTTGAGAGAATCCTCGATTGCTTTTATTTCTACTTCAGATGTAATCTCTACAACTTCATCGTTTACGATTCTATATCCAAAGTTTAGACGTTCAAACTCAGAGTTTAGTCTGTTGATGAACTTATCCAGAACTGGGTTTCTTTTCTGGACACGCTCACGTAAATACTTAATCGTAAACTCAAGCAAATCGAGCTTTTCATACCACTTTCTTTCTTTATCTTCTATAAATGCGGTAGCAACTATTCGATAGTGCGTGTGTCCGATATAAAATTTACTTTCGCGCTCATTGAGGAAAAATGTCCATATATGTTTCTCCATATCAATATAAGACACGTCATAACCATCACATGGCATTAAACTTACCAATCTGTCATAGCAAGAACACATCGCATTCTGGATTTCAGGCGTAATCTTTTCTCTAATTATTATGTCTGACGGCTTAGTGTAACCGTTTCTTTCTGAAAACAATGCCATTTTGCTAACAAT